>DASZXM010000046.1:0-8108 GCA_035546415.1 Pseudonocardiaceae bacterium | reverse complement strand
GGCTGCGGTGTGTTCAGCGCCAGCACGACGCCCGCACACGCCACGGCAAGCGTCGTCGCCGCGGCGGCCGCGATCCGGCGACGCCCGGCACGGGTGGCCGGTGCCGGCTGCCAGTCCCCGAGTGCCAGTGGGGTGTCGTCGGTCGAGCGCAGGCGGCGGGCGCATTCCTCGGCGGAGGGCCGGCTTCCGGGTTCGGCCGCGGTCATGGAGCGCAGCAGTTCCGCGATGCCCGCGGGCAGGGTGGCCGGGATGACCGGCCGCCGGTGCAGCCGGGCCAGCGCCGCTTCCAGGCGCGTCCCGCCGCTGTACTCCATGTCGCCCTTCAGGCACTCCAGTAGCACCAGGCCCAACGCGTAGACGTCGGCGGCCGGGCCGACCTCCGCGCCCAGGATCTGTTCGGGCGCCAGGTAAGCGGGCGTGCCGATGATCTCGTTGGTGCTGGTCAACCGGTTCGTTCCGGTGAGCAGGGCGATACCGAAGTCGGTCAGGTGCGGCATGTTCTCGCCGTCGAGCAGGATGTTGGACGGCTTCACGTCGCGGTGCACGACTCCCCTGCTGTGCGCGTGGGCGAGCGCGTCGGCGAGGACGTCGCCGATCCGCAGCGTGTCGGCCAACGGCAGCGGGCCGGACAGCAGCCGCGACGCCAGGCTCTCCCCCTCGACCAGCTGCATGACGAGGTACGGCCGCGACACGACGACACCGACATCGAACAGCGACACCAGCCCGGGATGCGACAGCCGGGCCAACGCACGGGCCTCGTGGTCGAACCGGCGTTCCGCGGCCTCGTCCAGCGGCGCGGCGAACACCTTCACGGCGACGGGCCGGTCCAGTGTGTGGTCGTGAGCGCGGTGCACCTCGGTCGCCGGTCCGCGGCCGAGCAACTCGACCAGCTCGTAGCGTTCCATGCCGTCGTGGGGCATCGCACCGATCACCTCCCCGTGCCGAGTTCCCCGATTCGGCAGGTGTCTAACCATGGATACGGCCGGGCGCCGCCCATGGCCTGCGCCATCACCCGGACGGCACGCCGAGGCAAGCGCGTTCGGCCGCACACCCGTCCGCGTGGGTACAGACGGTAGCAGCGTGCGCCGTCCGCGTAGTCGTTCGGTGCGGCCGAAGCCTGGGTTCCGGTCCCCGTTGGGTCAGAGTTCCAACGGCTTCGTGGGCGTCGACATCACCGACGGGTCGCTCCAGTCGACGCCGGGGACGTCGACGTAGAGCTCGATCTCGTTACCGTCCGGGTCGGCGATGTACAGGCTGTGCGTTGCCGTGTGGTCGCTCTGACCGAGGATGGTGGCGCCGGCCGCGCGCAGCGTGTCGCGGGCCGCGCGCAGTTCGTCGTCGCTGTCACCGATCTTCAGCCCGAAGTGGTACATCCCCAGGCGCCTGCCGGCGGGCAGTTCGGCCGCGTCCTCGCCCACCTCGATCAGCAGCAGTTCGTGGTGGGTGCGCAGGGACGGGGAGTTGAACGCGGCGGCGCGCCACTGGCCGTCCTGTTCGTCGTCCGGCTTCGGCATGATCTGCCGCCAGCCCAGCACGTCACGGTAGAAGTCGGCCGACCGCCGTGCGTTGCGCACGTACAGCACGACGTGCCCGAGTTCCTTGACTTCCATGGGGCGGCCTCCCGTCGGTCGGCCGGCAGTGGGTGCACCGCCGGCCGTCCCAGTCTGCCGCACCGCGCCGGGGGCGGACCGATCTCGACGGGGCCGAGTGTGCCGACCGGGTCCGATGAGGACGAAGGTTCGGGCTCCGCCGGTTGACCATCGCTTCGGCGGAGGCGACTTGATAGCGTCACGTGTCGTGCCGGACCTGCCGGATCTGATGCTCACCGACGTCACGCCATCGCTGCTCGCGGCCCTGGACGTGCCCGGGTTCGCGAACACCCTGGACGTGCCCGACGCCGGCGCGGTGTGCCTGCTGCTGGTGGACGCGCTGGGTTGGGAACTGCTGCGCGACCACGCCGCGGACGCGCCGTTCCTCGCCGGCCTCACCGACGCCGGCCGGCCGATCGCCGTCGGCTACCCGGCCAGCACGGCGGCCAGCGTGGCGACGCTGGGCACCGGCATGAACGTCGGCCGGCACGGCATCGTCGGCATCAGCTTCCAGGTGCCCGACCAGCCGCTGCTGCACGCGCTCACGTGGCGCGGGCCGGGCCCGGACCGGAAGGAGGACATGCGCGACCGGTTGGTGCCGGAGAAGATCCAGCCGCGGCACACCGCGTTCGAGCGGGCCGAGGCGGCGGGCGTCGCGGTCACGGTGACCGCTCCCCCGGTGCAGAAGCGCTCCGGCCTGACCCGCGCGGTGTTGCGCGGCGGCCGGTTCCAGACGTCGTACGCGCTGGGTGATCTCATCGCGAACGTGCGGGACGCGCTGTCCATGGCACCGGCGTTCTGCTACGCGTACCACGGCGACCTCGACCTGCTCGGCCACGCGTACGGCCCCGGTTCGGACGCGTGGCGGTTCCAGCTGCGGTCGATCGACCGGCTCGCCGCCGGTATCGCGGAAGTGCTCCCGCCGGGCGGGTTGCTGGCGGTCGTCGCCGACCACGGCATGGTGCGCCTGGACCCCGACGACGTCGTCGACGCCGACACGACACCCGCGCTCATGGCGGGCGTTCAAGAAATCGGCGGCGACATCCGCGCGCGGCACGTCTACACCGAACCCGGTGCCACGGAGGACGTCCTGGCCGCGTGGCGCGACGTGCTCGGCGAACGCGCCCTGGTGCTGCCGCGCGAGGAGGCGATCACGCTGGGCTGGTTCGGCCACGAGGTGACCGACCCGGTACGCCCGCGCATCGGCGACGTGGTCACGGCATCTCTGGGCGGCAACGGCGTGCTGCGCTCGCACCGCGAACCGATCGAGTCCCGGATGATCGGCCACCACGGCTCGTACAGCACGGCGGAACAACTGGTGCCGTTCCTCACGGTCCAGCCGTGAGCAACCCGGACCGGCCGACAATGGCGTCCGCACCCAATTGAACCGAAGGAAACCATCGTGAGCCTGTACGACATCCCGTTGGAAACGCTGTCCGGCGACCCCACCAGCCTCGCCGACCAGCGCGGCAAGGCACTGCTGATCGTCAACGTCGCGTCGAAGTGTGGGCTCACGCCCCAGTACGCGGCGCTGGAACAGATCCACGAGCGGTACGCCGACCGGGGCTTCTCGGTGATCGGCGTCCCCTGTAATCAGTTCGGCGGCCAGGAGCCGGGCACGGCCGAGGAGATCGAGACGTTCTGCTCGACGACCTACGGTGTGACGTTCCCGATGCTGGCGAAGACGGACGTGAACGGCGACGCGCGGCACCCGCTGTACACGGAGCTGACGGCGACGGCCGACGCGGACGGCCAGGCTGGCGACATCCAGTGGAACTTCGAGAAGTTCCTGATCAGCCCGGAAGGCGACGTGGTCGCCCGCTTCCGCCCCCGCACCACCCCGGACGACGAGACCGTCGTCAAGGCGATCGAGGCGACGCTGCCCGCCTGACGCAGCGGCTGACCGTTCAACGAACCTTCAACCATCGGGACGCCGTGCGGACCCGCGTCCGCACGGCGTCCCGCGTTCGGCCTACTGTTCGGGCAGGTCGCGGTCGGTGGCCCAGGTTGCCAGCTCGGTGCGGGAACGCAGGCCCAACCGGCGGCACACCCGGCGGACGTCCGTCACGACCGTCCGCTCCGACACGCCCGTGCGGCGGGCGATCTGGGGGTTGGTCAGGCCCTGGGCGACCAGTTCGACCACCCGGCGTTCGCGTTCCCGGCGGCGGTTTTCCGTGCGGTTGACCAGTTCCGACCACTCGGCGCCCGCCGCGAAGGCCAGCAGCTGGTCCGGTGACATCTGGATCGCCGCCGCGTGCAGGTCGGCCAGTTGCTTGGAGCTGAACGACTTGCGGGCCACCTGGTCCGCGTCGTCCAGTTCGGGCCAGCGGGACAGCGGGCCGACCACGTGCCTCGGCGCACCGGTGCGGGCGCGGATCGAGTCGGCTGCCGCGATCAGTCGCAGGCCGCGGTCGGCCTGACCGCGGCGCAGCGCCACCAGCGCGAGACCGTCCAGCGGGGCCGGCATCAGTTCCGGCTGCTGGCGTACGCACTTCAGCGCCTCGATCAGCCGCTGTTCGGCCAGGTCCGGCTCCTCGCGGGCCAGCGCCACCTCCGCCGCCGTCAGCAGCACCGCACACAGTTCGCCCGGCTCGTCGGCGCGCCGCAACTCCTCCTCCGCCGTCGACAGCTCCGTCTCCGCCGACACCAGCACGTCGTCCGTGCCGGTCCGGGACGCGACCAGCAGCGCGCGGCCGATGCCGTGTGACGCCCTGGCGATCACCAGCGGCTCGGCCATCGGGCGGCCCAGCAGCATGGCCTTGTCCAGCGCGGCCCGGCCGGGTGCCAGTTCGCCCCGGTCCACCAACGCCAGACCCAGCAACGCCAACGCGCCGGCCCTGATCTGCGGCGGACCCGCGGCGGCCACCGCTTCCGCCGCCTCAGCGGCCATCCGGTCGGTGTCACCGTGCCACCGCGCCACCGACGCGGCCACCGTCAACAGCAGACCCCGGTACGCGCCACCGCGGTCGGCCCGCTGCACCGCGCCCCTGGCCACCGCCCCGGCTTCGGCGAGCCGGCCCGTCGCCTGCAGGCACAGCGCCAGCGCGGCCGCGAGCGCACCGGCGCGCTCGTCCCTGTGGTGCGCCGACCACACGACCACCACGCGTAGCGTGCGCAGGTGCGGCCGCAGCCGTTCGGCGGGCCGCGCCCGGTCCAACTCCGGCTGTGCCAGGCCGGCCAGCCACGCCGCCAGCCTGCGGTACGTCTCGTCCGCCTCACCGGACAGCCGCAGGCGGTACTGGCCGTAGCCGCGGACCGTGCGGAACTGGTCGTACACGCCGGGCCGGTCGGTCGGCATCAGCAGTGACCGGCCGGCCAAACCGGCCAACAGCTCCTCGACGCGGGCGACGGTCAGCCGCCGCTCCGGGCACAGCGCGTGCACCGACTCCGCGTCGACCGGGTCGGCCAGCACCGACAGCCTGCGGAACACCAACTGCTCGTCGGCGTCCAGCAGCCGGTAGCTGGCGTCCATCGCGGCCCGCAGGCTGCCGTGCCGGCCGGCCGCCCGGCCGGTGGTCACCAGGTCGTGGCCGGCGTCGACGTGCGCGAGCAGGTCGTCGATGCCCAGCAGCCGCACGCACCGCGCGGCCAGTTCGATGGCCAGCGGCAGGCCGTCCAGCCGGGCGCACAAGCGGGCGACCGCGCCGGCGTGCTGGCCGGCCAGGTCCAGGTGCGGCACGCTCGCCGCGGCACGCTCCACGAACAGCCGCACCGCGTCCGTGCCCTGCTGGGGGCGGTCCGAACGACCGCTGGTGGACAGCGGTGCCAGCGGCAGCGACACGCCCAGCAGCAGGCCGAGCGGCTCCCGGCTGGTGGCCAGCACCCGCAGGCCCACGCAGTGCTTGGCCAGGGCGACCGCGAGTTCGGCGCACCCCGCCTGGACGTGCTCGATGTTGTCCAGCACCAGCAGCGCACGGCGCGACCGCAGCGCCTCCACCAGTCCGGGCACGGTACTGCACCACGACGGCAGCGACAGCGCGGTCGCGACCGCCGGGGCGACCGGGGCGTCGGCGGGCAGCGACGCCAGGTCGACCAGCCACACGCCGTCCGGCCATGCGCTGTCCAACAGTCCGGCGGCCGCCTGCCGGGCGACGTCCAGCGCGAGCCGGCTCTTGCCCACCCCGGGCGGTCCGACGACGGTGACGACCCGGTGCGCGTCCACCAGCTGGCCGAGTTCGACGAGTTCGTCCTGCCGGCCGACAAGGCTGTCGGTGGCGGCGGGGATGTTGCCCTGCACGGGCGTCGGCCGGCGCGGTGCCGCCACGGGCTCGGCGGTCGTGGACACGGCCGGTGCCGGCTTGCGCGGCGACGGTTCCGGGTCGGGTACGGCGACCGGGCGGGGCCGGACGGTCGGCTGCACCGGTACGGCGTCGGCCCGGGCCTCGGCCCGCGCGGCCCGGTCGGCGATGCGCAGGCGGTACGCGCGCTGTCGGCACGCGTTCGAGCAGTACTGCGGGCGCGGCCCGGAACGGGTCGGGCCGGTGCCGGTCGACAGCGCGTTGCCGCAGGTCCGGCAGTACGTGGTCAGCGAGTCCCCCATAGCCGTGACACTCATGCCGCCCACACAACCTCGGTCGGGCGAATGCGGTCCGCGACGCTGCTGTCACCACACGTAGTCAAAGCTTCATTCACAGTTACCACTGACCTTTCCGGCCTCCCCAACGGAACACCTGCTGTGGACCTGCACACGTAGGTACGCGCGAAGTGGTTCATTGGTCTTCTCGCTACGCGATCCGCGAGTGTCGACAGTTTGCGACCGATTGGTCCGATGTGTCGGTTGCCGAACGATGTCGTGGCGGTCGCCCGAAACATCCCAGCCCAGGTCACGACGGCGGCGCTGACCAACTCCTGGGATGTATGCCGTTCGGAAGGCCGGACCGGGGCCGCCACGTAGCTGACGTGACATACGTCATGGCAACCCGGACGCCGGTTCACCGCGTTGGGTATGGACGCCGTCCAGGTCACGACGGTGTCGACGGCGACGACGGCATACGGTGGGGGCGAACAGCTTCTACAGGAGGAACCAGATGGCATCTCGGGCACAGATCGGTGTTACCGGCCTCGCGGTGATGGGCCGGAACCTCGCCCGTAACCTCGCCAGAAACGGCTACACGGTCGCCCTGCACAACCGGACGGTCGCCAGGACGAAGTCGCTGGTCGCCGAGCACGGCGACGAGGGGACGTTCGTGCCGACGGAGACGGCGGCCGAGTTCGTCGAGGCGCTGGAGCGGCCGCGCAGGGTCGTCATCATGGTCAAGGCGGGCGCCCCCACGGACGCGGTGATCGACGAGCTGGCTCCGCTCATGGAGCCGGGCGACATCCTGATCGACTGTGGCAACGCGCACTTCGCCGACACCCGCAGGCGAGAGGCCAGCCTCCGGGAGCGCGGCCTGCACTTCGTCGGCGCGGGCGTGTCCGGTGGCGAGGAGGGCGCGCTGCTCGGCCCGAGCATCATGCCCGGCGGTTCGACCGAGTCGTACCAATCACTCGGCCCGATGTTCGAGAAGATCGCGGCACAGGTGGACGGCACGCCGTGCTGCACGCACGTCGGCCCGGACGGCGCGGGCCACTTCGTGAAGATGGTGCACAACGGCATCGAGTACGCCGACATGCAGCTCATCGCGGAGGCGTACGACCTGCTCCGACACGGCCTGGACGCGACACCCGCCGAGCTGGCGACGATCTTCGCCGAGTGGAACACCGGCGACCTGGAGTCGTTCCTGATCGAGACCACGGCGAAGGTGCTGGAGCACGTGGACGCGGCCACCGGCAACGGGTTCGTCGACATCGTGCTGGACCAGGCGGAGCAGAAGGGCACCGGCCGCTGGACCGTCCAGACGGCGCTGGACCTGGGCGTGCCGGTGACCGGCATCGCGGAGGCCACGTTCGCCCGGTCGTTGTCCGGCCACGCCGACCAGCGCGCGGCCGCGCGTGCGGCACTGCCCGGCCCGTCGTCGACGCCCACCGCCCCGGACCGCGCGACGTTCGTCGAGGACGTGCGCAAAGCGCTGTACGCGTCCAAGGTCGTGGCGTACGCGCAGGGCTTCGACCAGATCGCGGCGGCCAGCGCCGAGTACGGCTGGGACATCGACCTGGGCGCGATGGCCACGATCTGGCGTGGCGGCTGCATCATCCGGGCCCGGTTCCTCAACCGCATCCGCGAGGCGTACGCGACCGACCCGCACCTGGTGTCGCTGCTGGTCGACCCGTACTTCCGGGACGCCGTCGCACAGGGCCAGGAGTCGTGGCGGCGGGTCGTCGCGCACGCGGCCCAGGTCGGCATCCCGACGCCTGCGTTCTCGTCGTCGCTGGCGTACTACGACGGCCTGCGGGCCGAGCGGCTGCCGGCGGCGCTGATCCAGGGCCTGCGCGACTACTTCGGCGCGCACACCTACCGGCGGGTCGACCGGGACGGCGTCTTCCACACCATGTGGGGCGAGGACCGCCGCGAGGTCGACGCCTGAGCAGCGGGCTGAACCACCTCCGTGCACGGTGGCGTGATCGTCACGCCACCGTGCA
>DASZXM010000045.1:0-2627 GCA_035546415.1 Pseudonocardiaceae bacterium | reverse complement strand
GGCGGCGCCGAGACCGCCGAGGAGCGGATGCGCCGCTCCGCCGATCACCTCGTCGCCCGTCTGGGCGAGCTGCACGCCCTGCGCACCACGCCCGAGCAGGGGATCGACCTGCTCCGGTTCTTCCTCGGCTATCTCTCGTGGCGTCGGTTGGTCCATGATTTCGGCTGGTCCTACGACAATGCCGAGGCGTGGCTGACCGATCGGATCGGTGAGGCGCTGTTGACCGGGGAGGGACGGAACGGGTGAGTGAGGACGCGCTGAGGCTGCCGGATCGGGTCAAGGCCTGCCTGTTCGATCTCGACGGCGTGCTCACCGAGACGGCCACGGTGCACGCCGCGGCGTGGCGGGAGATGTTCGACGACTATCTGCGGGCCAGGGCGCGAGGCACCGGTGAGGAGTTCGTGCCGTTCGACCCGGTGGCCGACTACGACGAGTACGTCGACGGCAGGCCCCGCGAGGACGGCACGCGTGCGTTCCTCGAATCGCGCGGCATCCAGCTGCCCGAGGGTGGCCCGGACGACCCGCCGGACGCCGAGACGATCCACGCGCTGTCCAACCGCAAGAACGAGCTGGTCCTGCGCAAGATCCAGGAGGGTGGCGTCGAGGCGTACCCGGGTTCGGTGCGCTTCCTGCGGGCCGTGCACGCCGCCGGCCTGCCCACCGCCGTCGTGTCCTCCAGCGCGAACTGCGCCCAGGTGGTCCGGTCGGTCGGCCTGGACGACCTGTTGGACGTCCGTGTCGACGGTGTCGTCGCGCAGCAGCAGCACCTGGCCGGGAAGCCGGCCCCGGACACGTACCTGGCGGCCGCGCGAATGCTGGGCGTCGAACCGGCTGCGGGCGCCGTGTTCGAGGACGCCCTGGCCGGCGTCTCGTCCGGCAAGGCGGCCGGGTTCGGGTTCGTGGTCGGCGTCGACCGGGTCGGGCAGGCCGACGAGCTGCGCGCGCACGGTGCCGACATCGTCGTCCAGGATCTCGCCGAGTTGCTGGAGAGCCGGTGATCAATCACGGTGCGTACGCCGTCGAACCGTGGCGGCTGCGTGAGACGATGCTGGACCTGTCCGTGCTGTCCCAGAGCGAGTCGGTGTTCGCGCTGTCCAACGGGCACGTCGGCTGGCGCGGCACGCTCGACGAGGGCGAGCCGCACGGCCTGCCCGGCTGCTACCTCAACGGCGTGTACGAGCGCAGGCCGCTGCCCTACGCCGAGGCCGGCTACGGCTATCCGGAGTCCGGGCAGACCGTGATCAACGTGACCGACGGCAAGCTGCTGCGCCTGCTGGTGGACGACGAGCCGTTCGACGTGCGCTACGGCGAACTCCGTTCGCACGAGCGGGTTCTGGACTTCCGCGCCGGGACACTGTCCCGGGAGGTCGAGTGGATGGCGCCGACCGGGCGGACGGTTCACGTGTCGTCCTGTCGGCTGGTGTCCTTCACCCAGCGCGCGGTGGCCGCGATCTGCTACGAGGTGACACCGGTGGACGGGCCGGCGCGGCTGGTCGTGCAGTCCGAACTGGTGGCCAACGAGCCGATGCCCAAGACGGCCGGCGACCCACGCGCCGCCGCCGGCCTGGACTCGCCGCTGGTGCCCGGCCGGCATGTCGCGAACGGCACGCGGGTCAACGTCGTGCACACCACGCGGCACAGCGGCATCCGGGTGGTGGCCGCGATGGACCACGACGTGGACGCACCGACGGAACTGGACGTCCGCACCGAGGCGTCGGACGACCTGGGCCGGCTCACGGCGTCGGTGCTGTTGGAGCCGGGGCAGCGGCTGCGGGTCGTCAAGTACGTGGCCTACGGGTGGTCGAAGGAACGGTCGATGGCCGGGCTGCGGGCCCAGGCGGACGCGGCGCTGGCGGCGGCGCGGCAGACCGGCTGGGACGGCCTGCTCACCGAGCAGCGGGAGTACCTGGACGGGTTCTGGAGCCGCGCCGACGTCGAGCTGGACGGCGACCCCGAGGTGCAGCAGGCGGTGCGGTTCGGGCTGTTCCACGTCCTGCAGGCGGGTGCGCGCGCGGAACGGCGGGCTGTGCCGGCCAAGGGCCTGACCGGGCCCGGCTACGACGGGCACTCGTTCTGGGACAGCGAGATCTTCGCGCTGCCGGTGCTGACGTACACGCTGCCGGACGCGGCCGCGGACGCGCTGCGGTGGCGGCAGGACATCCTGCCGCTGGCCAGGGGACGCGCCCGCGAACTCGGCTTGGCGGGCGCCGCCTTCCCGTGGCGCACGATCGATGGCGCGGAGTGCTCGGCGTACTGGCCGGCCGGCACGGCGGCCTTCCACATCACCGCGGACATCGCCAACGCCGTCATCCGGTACTGCGACGCCACCGCCGACACCGACTTCCAGGCCGGCCCGGGCATCGAACTGCTCGTGGAGACGGCCCGGCTGTGGTGCACGGTCGGCCACTACGACGGGCGGGACCGGTTCCGGATCGACGGCGCCGAGTGCTCGGCGTACTGGCCGGCCGGCACGGCGGCCTTCCACATCAACGCGGACATCGCCAACGCCGTCATCCGGTACTGCGACGCCACCGCCGACACCGACTTCCAGGCCGGCCCGGGCATCGAACTGCTCGTGGAGACGGCCCGGCTGTGGTGCACGGTCGGCCACTACGACGGGCGGGACC
>DASZXM010000044.1:0-6936 GCA_035546415.1 Pseudonocardiaceae bacterium | reverse complement strand
GTCGCCAGCGCGAACGGCAGGACCGCGGGCGCGCCGGCCCGGCGGAGCAGGCGGGCGGCCAGGGTCATCGTCCAGCCGGAGTCGACCTGGTCGTCCACCAACAACACCGGTCCGTCCACTGTGGACAGGCGGGCGGCGAGGTCGTCGGGCAGCCGCAGCGACGACCACAGCTGCGCCAGGCGCCGGGCGCTGTTGGCCGGGTGGCTGCCGCCCGCGCTGTCGATGGTGCCGAGCATGTCGAGGCGGCCGATGGTGGCCAGGCGTTCGCCGAGACTGCCGACCAGCCGGGGCCGGGTCGTCGAACCCATGACGGCGACCGCGACCGGCCGTTGCTCCCAGCTCCACGACGCGAGCACCTTGATGCACGCGTTCACCACGTCGTCCGGGACGTCCTGGTCCGGACCGTGGCACAGGTCGCGCAGGCGGGTCCCCCAGCCGATGTCGGTCAGCCGCGCCACGACCCGGCCGTCGGCAGCGGCCTCGGCCGGTTTGATCTTCCCGGACAGCGGCACGTCCACTGCGGACAGCCCGGTCGGCCACAGCTTCCGGGCCGGCAGCTCCACACCCGGCCGCTGGATGCGCTCCCGCGCCGCCTCCGCCGCCGTGTCGGACACGTCGGTGGACCACCGGTTTCCGGTGCAGTTGTCGCAGCGGCCGCACGGCGCGGCGTGCGGGTCGTCCAGCTGACGCAACAGGAACTCCATGCGGCAGCCGTCGGTGGACTGGTAGTCCAGCATGGCCTGCTGTTCGGCGGCGCGGGCCGTGGCGATCCGCTCGTAGCGTTCCGCATCGTACTCCCACGCCTGGCCGGTGGACTCCCAGCCGCCGCGCACCCGCCGCACGGCACCGTCCACGTCGAGCACCTTGAGGACCATCTCCAGCCGGCTGCGGGACAGGTCGACCATCGGCTCCAGCGCCACCGTGGACAGTGGCTTCCCGGCACCGGCCAGAGCGTCCAGCACCTGCTGCACGACGGCCCGGCGGGGGAACGCCAGCGACCCGAAGTAGGCCCAGATGTCCCGGTCCTCCCGGCCGGGCAGCAGCAGCACCTCGGCCCGCAGCACGCCACGGCCGGCGCGGCCGATCTGCTGGTAGTAGGCGATCGGCGACGCGGGCGCGCCCAGGTGCACGACGAAGCCCAGGTCCGGTTTGTCGAATCCCATGCCCAGCGCGGACGTGGCGACGAGCGCCTTGACGTTGTTGTCCAGCAGGTCCTGCTCGGCGGCGGCGCGTTCGGCCGGTTCGGTGCGGCCGGTGTACGAGGCGACGGTGTGACCGCGTTCGCGCAGGAACGCGGCGACCTCGTCGGCGGCGGCCACGGTGAGCGTGTAGACGATGCCCGACCCGGGCAGCTCGGCCAGGCGTTCGGCCAGCCACGCCAGGCGCGTCTGGTTGTTCGGCAGGTGCGTCACCGACAGCCGCAGGCTCTCCCGGTCCAGCGCGCCGCGCAGCACGAGTGCGTCGGTACCGCCCCCGATGCGCAACTGGTCGGCGACGTCGTGGATGACGCGGTCGTTCGCGGTCGCGGTGGTGGCCAGCACCGGCACGCCGTCGGGCAGGTCGGCCAGCAGCGTGCGCAGGCGGCGGTAGTCGGGGCGGAAGTCGTGGCCCCAGTCGGACACACAGTGCGCCTCGTCGACCACCAACAGCCCGGTCGACGCGGTCAGCGAGGGCAGCACGGCGTCCCGGAAGTCCGGGTTGTTCAGCCGTTCCGGACTGACCAGCAGCACGTCGACGCGGCCCTCGGTGACGTCCCGCTGGACGTCCTGCCACGCCTCGGTGTTCGCCGAGTTGATGGTCGCCGCGTGCACACCAGCCCGGGCCGCGGCGGCGACCTGGTTGCGCATCAGCGCCAACAGCGGCGACACGATCAGCGTCGGCCCGACACCCTGCTCCCGCAGCAGCGCGGTGGCAAGGAAGTAGACGGCCGACTTGCCCCACCCGGTGCGCTGCACCACCAGCGCCCGCCGCCGGTCCACGACCAGCGCCCGGATCGCCGCCCACTGGTCCGGCCGCAGCGCGGCACCGTCCCCGGCGAGCTGCCGCAACAGCTCCTCGGCCCGTTCCCGCAACGCGTACTCGTCCACCCCACCACTCATAGCCCACACCCCCGACATGACCGGCCTCGGGTCGCGCACCGGCGAAGCGCCCGCCAGGATGCCGCCATGCACGTGCCGTATCAGCCCGATCACCTGCTGACACTGGACGAATGGGCAACGCTGCCGGAGGACAACAGCCGGCATTGCGAACTGCGTGAAGGCGTCCTGCTCGCAAGCCCGCGGCCACCGGCTTCACACCAACGAGCGATGGGCGACCTGCTGTGCCAGCTGGACGAGCAACTACCCACCGATCTGGTGGTGCTGCCCCAGGTGGAGATGGTCGTATCGGCGAGTTCGCCGGCGACCGTGCGTGTCCCGGATCTGGTGGTGGTGCCCCGGGCGGTTGCCGATTCGCGCTCGCTCGATGTGACTCCGACGATGTGTCCGTCGCGGTGGAAGTCGTGTGGGCCGGGTCGCGGGCGACGGATCAGGTCACCAAACTCGACGAGTACTCAGAAGCAGGCATCCCGAATTACTGGATCGTCGACCTGGACGGACCGGTCACGCTGACCGCGTATCTGCTGGTCGACGGTGAGTACGAGATCGTCGCCAAGGGCTCGGGCGCCCTCCCGCTGTCCGAACCGACTCCGGTCACCATCGACGTGGCCGCGCTGTTGCCGCACCGGCGCTGACCGTCAGGCCAGTTCGGCCAGTGCGTCCCGGGCCTCCGCGGCCTGTTGCCGGCGGGCGCCGTCGTCGCCCAGGTCGAGGACGTGGGCCAGGGCCATCCGGTAGGCCGTGTCGAACGCCAGGTCGGCCGTGATCTCGATGTGCGGTTCGACGCCGGTGCCCTCCCAGTTCGTGCCGGTCACCGGATTGACCGCGCGGGCCGTCGGGATCGACGACATGAGGTGGTCGGCGATCCGCCAGCGGGTGCTCGGGTGGGCGCCGCCCCTGGTGCGCTCGCCGATCAGCGTGGCGCGGCGCAGCTGTCGCAGGTCGTACGCCAACTCCTCGGCGCCGGAGAACGTGTCCTTGCTGGTCAGCACGTGTACCGGCTTGTGGCCGCCGAACTTCCGGCCCGGCAGGACGACCGGCGTCCAGTACTGGCGGACCACGCCCAGCAAGCGGTCCTCGATGTCGTTCACGTGGATCGGCCCGTCGAACAGGTAACCGCAGATCAGCGCCACCGTCTGCGGGTCGCCGCCGGTGTTGCGGCGCAGGTCGAGGATCAACACCTCGGTGTCGGCGACCACGTTCAACGCCGCCGTCAGCGCCGCCGCCGACTCGTCCGGTGTGTACAGCCGACGCAGGTCCAGCAGGCCGACGTTGCCGGGCAGCAGTTCCACCTTCGCGATGCCGTGCCGGCCGGCCGCCGCCTCCCCGGGCAGGCGCCGTACCTCGTCCTGTTCGGGCAGCACCGGCTCGCTGTAGAGCAGGCGCAGGTGCGGGTCGGGGTGCACGGCCTGCATGTCCCGCGTCACCCGGGCGGCGAGTTCCTCAGCCGTCAGGTCGGCGTAGCCGGGCATCCGGTCGGCGAGCAGGTCGGCGACGCGGCCACCTGCCTCGGCGAAGACGTAGTGGTCGCGGACCTGGGTGGCCAGCGCGGTGATCTCGGTCGACCAGTCGGGCACGGTCGGAACGTTAGCCCGTGACACGGACCACTCACCCCCACCTGGGAGACTGGAGGCCGTGCATGGCAACTCGACGGTCACCGAATCAGCGGTGGCCACGTCACGGGCGCTGTTCCAGCGAGCGGCGACGGTCACGCCGGGCGGGGTCAACTCGCCGGTCCGCGCCTTCCACTCGGTCGGTGGCACACCCCGGTTCATGGTGTCCGGCCAGGGCGCGTACCTGACCGACGCGGACGGCAACCGTTACGTCGACCTGGTCAGCTCGTGGGGCCCGATGATCCTCGGGCACGCGCATCCCGCCGTCGTCGAGGCCGCCCAGCGCGCCGCGGCGCACGGCCTGTCGTTCGGCACGCCGACCGAGGGTGAGATCGACCTGGCGGCCGAGATCATCGAACGCGTCGAACCCGTCGACCAGGTGCGGCTGGTGAACTCCGGCACCGAGGCGACGATGAGCGCGATCCGGCTGGCCCGCGGCTTCACCGGCCGGCCGAAGATCATCAAGTTCGCCGGGTGCTACCACGGCCACGTGGACGCGCTGCTCGCCGACGCCGGCTCCGGTGTCGCGACGCTCGGCCTGCCCACGTCGCCCGGGGTGACCGGAGCGCAGGCGGCCGACACGATCGTCCTGCCCTACAACGACCTGGCAGCCGTCGGCGAAGCCTTCCAGGCCTACCCGGACCAGATCGCGTGCGTCATCACCGAGGCCGCGGCCGGCAACATGGGTGCCGTCGCGCCGCTGCCCGGGTACAACGCCGGCCTCGCCGACCTGGCACACGCCAACGGCGCGCTGCTGGTGATGGACGAGGTGATGACCGGTTTCCGGGTGTCCCGGTCCGGCTGGTACGGCATCGAGGGCGTCGCCGGCGACCTGTACACGTTCGGCAAGGTCATGTCCGGCGGGCTGCCGGCCGCCGCGTTCGGCGGCCGCGCCGACGTGATGGCGAAGCTGGCGCCGCTCGGGCCGGTCTACCAGGCGGGCACGCTGTCCGGTAACCCCGTGGCGGTGGCCGCCGGACTGGCCACGCTGCGCAACGCCGACGACGCCGTCTACCAGGCGCTGGACGCCAACGCGGCACGGCTGGGCGAGCTGTTCGACTCCGCGCTGACCAAGGCCGGTGTCGCGCACCACGTGCAGTACGCCGGCAACCTCGTGAGCGTCTTCTTCACCGACGACCAGGTGTCCGACTACGCGACCGCCAAGGCGACGCAGACCTGGCGGTTCCCGGCGTTCTTCCACGCGCTGCTGGCCGGTGGCGTGTACGGGCCGCCCAGCCCGTTCGAGGCGTGGTTCGTCAACGCCGCCATGGACGACGAGGCGTTCGGGATCATCGAGGCGGCGCTGCCGAAGGCCGCCGAGGCCGCGGCACAGGCAGCCGACCCGGCAACCGTGCGGGAGTCCCGGTGAGCAAGCCGGAGGCCGTGAAGAATCCGGTGAAGACGGTCGTGCACCTGGTCCGGCACGGCGAGGTGCACAACCCCGAAGGCGTGCTCTACGGGCGGCTGCCCGGTTTCCGGCTGTCCGATCGCGGCCAGAAGCAGGCCCTGGTGGTGGCCGAGTTCCTGCGCGACGCCGACATCGTCCATGTCGCGTGCTCGCCGCTGGAACGTGCCCGGCAGACCGCCGCGCCGATCGCCGACTCGCACCGCATCGACGCCGTCGTGGACGAACGGCTGATCGAGGCCGCCAACACGTTCGAGGGCATGAAGGTGTCCGTCGGCGACGGGGCACTGCGGGACGTCCGCAACTGGCCGAAGCTGCGCAACCCGTTCAAGCCGTCGTGGGGCGAGCCGTATTTGGACATCGCCCACCGCATGCTGGCCGCGGTGCACCGGGCCCGCACGGCAGCCGCCGGCCACGAAGCCGTGTGCGTGTCGCACCAGCTGCCGATCGTGTCGGTGCGCCGGTTCGTGGAAGGCAAACGGCTGTGGCACGACCCGCGGCGCCGGCAGTGCGGCCTGGCGTCGATCACGTCGCTGGAGTTCGCCGACGAGAAACTGGTCGGGGTGACCTACCGGGACCCGGTGAGCGCGACGAACGTGCGGGTGAGCGGCGCATGAGCCCCAGGAACCGCCCGCGGAGCCGGGTGACACGGATCATCCCCCTCGTGCTCGCCGGCCTGGCCGTGCTGGCCGGCTGCGCCGTCGGCAAGGACGCCGTCGTGCAGGGCAGCAACTTCTCGTTCGTGTCACCCGGCGGGAAGCTGGAGATCTTCTACCCACAGGCACAGCGGCAGGTGCTGCCCAACCTGTCCGGGCCCAGCCTGGAACAGCCGGACCGACAGATCCACATATCCGACTACCCGGACAAGGTCGTGGTGCTCAACATCTGGGGCCAGTGGTGCGGGCCGTGCCGGGACGAGGCACCCGAACTGTCCACCGTGTACCAGCAGACCAAGGCCGACGGCGTGCAGCTGCTCGGCATCGACACCCGCGACTCGCGCAGCGCCGCCCTGGACTTCGTGCAGGACAACCGGATCAGCTACCCGTCGATCTTCGACCCGGCCGGCCGGTCGCTGCTGTCGCTGAGCGGCTACCCGCGCAGCGTGGTGCCCTCCACGATCGTGCTGGACCGGCAGCATCGGGTGGCCGCCGTGTACCTGGAACCGGTCACCGCGACGATCCTGCTCCCCGAGCTGCGCACGCTAACCGGCAAGGCGTAAGACCTCGGTTGACTGTGACCGACGCCGCGCGGTAGGGAGACCGGTCGCGGGCCGTTCCCGGCGGGTCCCTACCCTCGACGTGTGAATCCCACCGCGCTTGCCATGTCGGGGCCGCTGTTGCTGGCCGCCGGCGTCGCGGTGGCCGCGGGGGCGATGTCGTTCGCGTCGCCGTGCGTCGTGCCCCTGGTCCCCGGCTACCTGGCGTACCTGGCCGGGCTGGTCGGTGCGGACGCGCCCGCCGTGACCGAGGACCAGGCGCCCGTCCGGACCGGCCGCTGGCGGGTCGCCGGGGCCGCGCTGCTGTTCGTGGCCGGGTTCACCGTCGTGTTCGGCGCCGGGTCGATCCTGGTGCTGGGCGTGTCCAACGCCCTCCTGGACAACGAGCAGCTGCTGGAGCGGATCGGCGGCGTCGTCACCATCGTGATGGGACTCGTGTTCGTCGGGCTGGTTCCCATCCTGCAGCGCGACATCCGGGCGCACGCCGCGCCGAAGGCCGGTCTGATCGGCGCGCCGGTGCTGGGCGCGGTGTTCGCACTGGGCTGGACCCCGTGCCTCGGGCCGACCCTGACCGGTGTGATGTCCATCGCCGCCGGCACCCAGGTC
>DASZXM010000043.1:0-6746 GCA_035546415.1 Pseudonocardiaceae bacterium | reverse complement strand
CGACGAACGCCGTGGCGACGACCGCCCGGCCGAACATCGTCACCGGCCGCACGTCGTCCGGCAGGGCCGGCAGCGACCAGGCCGGTACCCGCCACAGCGAGACGTACCCGTGTCCGGCCAGGTCCCAGGGTTCGGGCGGGTGGTCAGGCATGGACGCGAACCTCTCGGAAGTCGGCGGGTTTCAGGCGTGCGGTACGGCGGTTGTACTCCCAGACCAGGCCCGGCCAGTTCGTCGACACCCGCCCATTGGGGTCCCGGTACCAGCTGGCACAGCTGCTCCACACGGTGTCCTTCAGGCGTCGGCGCATCTCGTCGTCGAACCGGTCCGCCACGTCCCGCCGGATGTCCACCGCCGACCCGAGCGCGGCGATCCGGCGGATCGCCTGCACGATGTAGCGGCACTGGCTCTCGATCATGTAGAGGATGGAGTTGCCGCCCAGGTTGGTGTTCGGCCCGTACACCAGGAACATGTTCGGGAAGCCGGGCACCGTGATACCCAGGTGCGCGCGTGCGCCGTCGGCCCACTCGGCGCTCAGCTCACGGCCGGCCATGCCGCGCACGCACATCGGCGCGAGGAACTCGGTGGCGTGGAAACCCGTGCCGTACACGATCACGTCGGCCGCGTGGTCGATGCCGTCCAGCGTCCGCACCCCCGTCGGCGTGAGCCTGCTGATCGGCTCGGTGACCAGGTCGACGTTGGGCTGGTCCAGCGCGGGGAACCAGTCGTTGGAGAACAGCAGCCGCTTGCAGCCGATCGGGTAGTGCGGGATCAGCCGGGCCCGCAGGATCGGGTCGCCGACCTGGCGGCGCAGGTGCATCCGGAACGCCCGGTCGACCAGCCTGCGCAGCGGTGGCGCCGACGTCAGCGCGAACGTCAGCAGTTCACCGGTGACCCACGTGCCCAGCCGGCCGGTGAGCTGGGACAGCGGTACGGTGCGGAACAGCCAGTGGTGCAGCGGCAGGTAGCCGCGGTCCGGCTTCGGCACGACGTAGGGCGCGCTGCGCTGGAACACCGTCATGTGCCGCACCACCGGCTGGATGCGCGGCACGAACTGGATGGCGCTGGCCCCGGTGCCGATCACGGCCACCCGCTTGTCGGTGAGATCCACGTCGTGGTCCCAGCGCGCCGAGTGGAACGCCTGCCCGCGGAACGTGTCAGCACCCGGCAGTTCCGGGATCGCCGGGCGGGACAGCTGGCCGGTCGCCGGCACCAGCACGTCGGCCTCGTGCGTGGTGCCGTCGGCCAGGTGCAGGCGCCAGCGTCCCACCGCCTCGTCGAACTCGGCCAGCCTGACCTCGGTGGCGAACCGGATGCGGTCGGTCAGGCCGGCGTCGCGGACGGTGCGGCGCAGGTAGGACAGGATGTCGGCCTGCCCGGAGTACCGGCGTGGCCAGGTGCGGTTCGGGGCGAACGAGAACGAGTAGAGCGACGACGGCACGTCGCACGCGGCGCCGGGATAGGAGTTGTCCCGCCACACGCCCCCGAGGTCGTCGGCCTTCTCGAACAGTGTGAAGTCCGTGATGCCGGCGCGCAGCAGGTGCAGCGCCATCCCGATACCGCCGAAACCGGCACCGACGATGGCGACGGTCGGCTGTCCACGACGATGCATGCGTCCGACCGTAGGGCCGGCGGCCCGACCGCACCAGGACAACGGCGGCCACCGAATCCATAATGTCGGCCATGCACCGGTTGCGGGAGCCCTCGATCAGCCATTGGGACTTCCCGCGCGGCATCACCGGCGTGGCGCTGCTGGTCCGGTTCGGTGCCGACCTCGGTGTGCCGGTCGACCGGGCGCTGGCCGGCAGCGGCGTCACCGAGGCCGCGCTCACCGATCCGGCCACCGAAGTCGAGGCACACCAGGAACTCCGGGTGGTCGGCAACCTCGTCGACGCGCTCGGCGCGACACCGGGTCTCGGGCTGCTGGCCGGCCGCCAGTACCACGCCACCGCGTTCGGCATCCTCGGCTATGCGTTCATCAGCAGCCGTACGCTGGCCGACGCGATCAACCTGGCGCTGCGCTACCTGGACCTCAGCTCGACGTTCAGCATCCCGCGCGCCACGCTGGCCGACGGGCAGTTGCGGATCACGCTGGACAGCGACGCGCTGCCCGGCGACGTCGCCCGGTTCCTGGTGGAACGCGACCTGGCGGCGATCCTGACCGTGCTCTACGAACTGCTGCCCGGCGAGATCGCCGTCGCGGCGCTGGAGGTGCGCGGCGGCGGAGCGGTCGACCGGTACGCGGAGTTCTTCGGTGTCCGGCCGCGATTGGGCGCGGAATCCACCACGGTGACGTTCGACGCGGCGCTGCTGGACCGGCCGCTGCCCAGGCCAACCCGCACACACTGGCGATGTGCGAGGCGCAGTGCCACGACCTGGTCGCCCGGCGGCGACACCGCACCGGGTTCGCCGCCGACGTGCGGGCCCGGCTGACGGCCGTCGGCGGCCTGACCGCCGGCATGGCCGACATCGCAAGGGGCCTGGGTGTCAGCACGCGGACGCTGCGCCGCGAACTGGCGCTCGCCGGCACCAGTTTCCAGGCCCTCACCGACGAGGTGCGGGAGGCGCTGGCCGGTGAGCTGCTCGCGACCGACGCGCTGTCCGTCGAGGACGTCGCGCTCCGGCTGGACTACGCGCAGGCGTCCAGCTTCATCCACGCGTTCAAACGCTGGAAGGGCCGCCACACCCGCCGCGTACGCCCGGGAACGCGGCTCGGACACGCTCAGCCGCGCCACTTCTCGATGAGCCACGCACACACCTGCGGCTCGGTCATCTCCGGGAACTCCTCGGTGAACGTGGCCAGCGCGCGCAGTGCCTCGTCACGGTCCAGGCCGCGGGTGACCGCGACGGCGAGATACTCCTGGCGGGCGGCCGTCGGTCGGCCACCCCCCGCGCCGCGGCCGGGCAGGCCGTCGCGCCACCACGCCACCTCGGCGATCCGGCCGGGCAGCCAGCCCGGGTTCCCGTCGATCTCGACATCCGGCTCGGGGAACGGATGGCTGGAGTCGGCGGGGTAGCGGGTCCGCCACTTGTGGACGGCGTGCCGGCTGACGCCCAGCGCCTCGCCGATCCCGGCGGCGCCGATGTACTGCGTGGTCACGGCGCGGACGCTAGCGTCCCGGATGAAACGTTGTCAACGCCGCAGACAACGTTTCGCCGCCAGTTCGTCGTCAGTGGGGGAAGCACAGGAAGTACATCAGCAGGATGTTGGCGGCCAACAGGACCAGACCGGTCGGCGACTGCGCCTTGATCACCGCGTACTTCGAGCGCGTCTCCAGCAGGGCCGCCGGCACGAGGTTGAAGTTCGCGGCCATCGGCGTCTGCAGGGTGCCGCAGAAGCCGGCCAGCATGCCGATCGCGAACACGGACGCCGGGTTGCCGTGGAACACCTGGACCAGCAGCGGCCAGCCGATCGCGGCCGTCATGATCGGGAACGCGGCGAACGCGTTGCCCATGATGATGGTGAACGCGAACATCCCGATGCAGTAGACGGCCACCGAGCCGAACAGCGAGCTCTCCGGGACGATGTGGCTGATCACCTTCTGGATCGCGGTGCCGACGCCGGCCGTGGCGAACAGCGACCCGAGCGTGGCCAGCAGCTGTGGCAGCACGACGGCCCAGCCGATGGTCTGGGCGAGCCGGGCGTTGTCCTTCAGCGGTGCCATCGGGCTGCGCTGCCGCACCAGCACCATCGCGACACCCACGGCCACGAGGGAGCCGACGGCCAGCCCGGTCAGCGTCTCGGTGCCGTCGGCCAGCAGCGGCTTGCCGCCTACGTTGATCTTCACGATGCCGAACGCGAAGATCACGGCGACCACCGGGATCAGCAGCGCCGGGATGAACAGCTTGTTGCCCAACCGGTTCGCGCCCTCGACCTGCTGGGCGTCGCTGAGCGCGAGCTTGGTGCCGAACGCCAGCTGCCTGGTGCCGACCAGGACGGTCAGCAGCAGGATCGCCGCGCCCAGCAGCCATGCGGGCGCCGCACCGGTGGTGACGAAGCGCGAGTAGGCGAAGCAGGCGCCGAGCACGACCCAGAACGTGCCGCTGCCGATCCGCTTCGGGTTCGTGGCGTCGTTGAAGGCGAAGATGCCGGTGCTGATCAGCAAGCCGGCGATGACCCAGTAGATCCACTCGGCGGAGATCATGCCTGCTCCTGCTCCTGCTCCCGGACGGGAACGGCGGTGGCCAGGCTCCGGTCCAGTTGCCGGTCGAACCACAGCAGCCGGACGCTGTGCACGACCAGCGCGCACACGCCGGTCGGGATCGCCCACAGCGCGATGTGCGCCGGGTCGAGCGTCAGGTGGTAGGTGCTGTCGACGAACCCGGTGATGAGCAGAATCGACCCGACGGCCACGAAGATGTCCTCCCCGAAGAACGCGCCGACGTTGTCGGTCCCGGCGGAGTGTCCCTTGATCCGCTCCTTCAGCTCGTCGCTCACGGTGCCGTGCCGGCGTTCGGCGGAACCGAGCGCCATCGGGTAGATCAGCGGCCGCACGGTCTGCGGGTGACCGGCGATCGTGTAGAGGCCGACGGCGGCGGTGACCTGGCGGATCACCAGGTACAGCACGAGAATCCGCCCGGTGGTGAGCTTCGCCAGCCGCGCGATCAACCGCCGGGCCTGCTCCTGCAACCCGAACCGTTCGATCAGCCCGATCACCGGCAACACGATCACGAAGATCGTCACCGACCGGGAACTGGCGAATCCCTGGCCGAACGCGTTCAGAATGGCCAGCGGCGACATTCCACCGAGCAACCCGGTGACGATTCCGGCGACGACGACCACCACCAGCGGGTTCAACCGCAACGCGAACCCGATGACGACAAGCAGCACCCCGAGCAGGACAAGCATGAAAACCTCTGTTCCCACGGATTCGAACAATCGGGCGAGGTGTTCCTCCGGTGAATTCGACTTGGTGTGCAATGGTACATGGCACCGATGTCCGTTGTGCGACAGGCCATGCCTGACCATCGGCTGACCAGTGGAAACGGCGTCAACTGTCAACGGGTTCGTCGCCATCGGGTCGACAGTGGACGATCGTCCGGCGGGTGTCGTCGCGGCGCGGCGACACCCGCGTGACCGTCACGCGCGTCCGATCACCTTGCCGGGGTTGAAGATGCCGTGTGGATCGAGCGCCTTCTTCACCGCCTCGTTGAGCATCAGCACATCCGGGCCGACCTCCGTTCGCAGGCCGTCGCGTTTCAACAGGCCGACGCCGTGTTCGCCGGTGACCGTGCCGCCCAGGTCGATCGCCTGCGCGATGATGTCGTGGAACGCCGCCTGGGCGCGGGACTTCGCCTCGTCGTCGCCGGGCCGCGTGATCAGCAGCGGGTGCAGGTTGCCGTCGCCGGCGTGGGCCACGTTGGCGATCAGGGTGTCGTGGGCCCGGCCGATCCGTTCGATGCGGCCCAGCATCTCGGCCACCTTTCCCTTCGGCACGCAGATGTCCTCGGTGAGGACCGGGCCCAGGCGTTCCAGAGCCGGGTAGGCCAGCCGGCGTGCCGCGAACAGCGCGTCCGCCTCGTGTTCGTCGGTGGAGCGCACCGCGTACGTCGCCCCGGCCTTCTCGAAGCAGCCCAGCATCGTCTCCGCCTCGTGCTCGCCGGCCGCGCCGATCGCGTCGGTGCGACCCAGCAACACGACCTCCGCCTCCGCCGACAGGCCCATGTGCTTCCACTCGTCGACCGCGACCAGACAGTGGTGGTCGATCAGTTCCAGCGCCGAGGGGATCAGGCCCGCCGCCGCGACGGCCTCGACGGCGCGCCCGGCGTCCACGACCGATCCGAAGTAACCGGCCACCGTGTGCTCGGGGTCGCGGAGCGGCCGCAGCCGCACAGTCACCTCCGTGATCACGCCCAGCGTGCCCTCGGAACCGACGAGCAGGCCGGCGATGTCATAGCCGGCCACCCCCTTCGCCGTGCGGCGGCCGACGCGCACCAGTTCACCGGTGCCCGTGACGAACCGCAGGCCCAGCACGTAGTCGCGGGTCACGCCGTACTTCACGCAGCACAGGCCGCCCGCGTTGGTGGCGACGTTGCCGCCGATCGTCGACCACGGCGCGCTCGCCGGGTCCGGCGGGTACCACAGGCCCTGCTCGGCACACGCCGCCCGCAGGTCGTCGTTCACCACGCCGGGCTCGACGACCGCGAGCCGTTCCAGCGGGTTGATCTCCTTGATCGCCGTCATCGCCTCGGTCGACAGCACGACGGCTCCGTCGACGGCGTTCGCCCCGCCGGACAGGCCGGTGCCCGCGCCACGCGGCACGATCGGCACGCCGTGCCGCAGGCACACCTGGACGACCGTCCGGACCTCCTCGGCCGTGCACGGCCGGACAACGGCGGCCGGTGTGCCGTACGGCGCCCACTCGGCCTCGTCGTGCGCGAACCGCGCGGTCGCGTCCGGATCGGTCGTCACCCGGCCCTGCGGAAGGAGTCGTCGGAGTTCCCCGGTCACGTCGGCCATGAACCGCACGCTAAGCGTGATCTCCGGCGACGTGCAATCCGTGACCCACGTCACTGCCATCGGCGACGGTTTCGCCGGCCCCGACGGGTCTTGATTCGGACCGAACCCGACCACACCTTCCGGGAGTCCTCGATGTCCTTCCACACCGCCGTCGTCACCGGCGCCAGCCGCGGCTTCGGGCGGGCGATCGCCGCCGCCCTCGTCGCCGCCGGCACCGACGTCATCGGCATCGCCCGCGGTGCACAGCAACCGCACGCGGTCCGCGACGAATTCGGCGCCCGTTTCACC
>DASZXM010000042.1:0-5021 GCA_035546415.1 Pseudonocardiaceae bacterium | reverse complement strand
CCTGCCGCGCGCACCTGGTTGAAGTGGGAGCGTGCATCCATGCGACTGGAGCTTCGCGGCATCACCAAGCGGTTCGGCTCACTCGCCGCCAACGACAAGATCGACCTGGTGGTGGCGCCCGGTGAGATCCACGCGCTGCTGGGCGAGAACGGCGCCGGCAAGTCGACCCTGATGAACGTGCTCTACGGCCTGTACCAGCCGGACGAGGGCCAGATCGTCATCGACGACAAAACGGTCACCTTCAAGAACCCCGGTGAAGCGATCGACGCCGGCATCGGCATGGTGCACCAGCACTTCATGCTGGTCCCGGTGTTCACGGTCGCCGAGAACGTGATGCTGGGCCACGAGTGGACCAACGGCCCGTTCGGTGTGCTGTCCCGGGCCACGGCCCGTGCCCGGGTCCGCGAGCTGTCCGAACGCCACCGCCTCAACGTCGACCCGGACGCGCTGGTCGGCGACCTACCGGTGGGCGTGCAGCAGCGGGTGGAGATCCTCAAGGCACTGGTGCACGACGTCGACGTGCTGATCCTGGACGAGCCGACCGCCGTGCTCACCCCGCAGGAGATCGACGAGCTGATCCGGGTGATGGGCGAACTGCGCGACTCGGGCAAGTCCATCGTGTTCATCACACACAAGTTGCGCGAGGTGAAAGCCGTCGCGGACCGGATCACCGTGATCCGGCGCGGCAAGGTGGTCGGCGAGGCATCACCGGCGGACACCGAGCAGGAGCTGGCCAGCATGATGGTCGGCCGCGAGGTGCAGTTGGTGGTGGCGAAGACGCCCGCCGAGGCGCGCGAGGTGAGCCTGCGCATCTCCGGCGTCACGATCCGGGACGACCGTGGCACGGTCACCGTGGACGACCTGAGCCTGGACGTGCACGCCGGCGAGATCGTCGGCGTGGCCGGTGTGCAGGGCAACGGCCAGGAGGAGCTGGTCGAGTCGCTGCTGGGTGTGCGGGTGCCGGAGTCCGGATCGATCACGCTGAACGGCACCGAACTCGTCGGCCGCTCGCCCCGGCGCATCCTGGACGACGGCATGGGCTACGTGCCCGAGGACCGCCAGCACGACGGCCTGGTCGGCTCGTTCACGGTCGCCGAGAACCTGGTGCTGGACATGACCGACCGGGAGCCCTTCGGGTCCGGTCTCGCGCTGCGGCTCGCGGAGATCCGCCGCAACGCCGAACAGCGTGTGCAGGAATTCGACATCCGCACGCCGTCGATCGACGCGCCGGCGGGCACGCTCTCCGGTGGCAACCAGCAGAAGGTCGTGCTGGCCAGGGAGATGTCCCGGCCACTGAAGCTGCTGGTGGCGTCCCAGCCGACCCGGGGCGTGGACGTCGGCGCCCAGGAATTCATCCACAAGCGAGTCATCGCCGAGCGGGACAACGGCACCCCCGTGGTGATCGTGTCCACCGAACTGGACGAGGTGCTGGCGCTCGCCGACCGGATCGCCGTGATGTACCGGGGCCGGATCATCGGCGTACTGCCCGCGGGGGCGTCGCGGGACGAGGTCGGTCTGATGATGGCCGGCGTGGCCCCGGAGGAGGCGCACGCGGTGGCCGAGGAGAACCCCAGCGCGCTGACAGTGTCCGAGCAGGAGGAAGAGGCACAGCAGTCATGACCACCACGGTGGAGAAGCCCGCGGGTGTGGCTCCTGTCGAGCCGGAGCGGGCCAGACGGCAGCGTGGCGACAGTTTCCTCGTGACGGTGCTGGCCGTCGTGGTCGCGCTGGTGCTCGGCGGGCTGCTGATGATCTTCACGGACCCGGGCGTGCAGTCCACCCTGGGCTACTTCTTCGCCGCACCGGGCGACTTCTTCAGCTCGTCGTGGCATGTCGTCGCGCAGGCGTACGAGGCGATGTTCTCCGGCGCCGTCTTCGACATCCACAACGACGGCACGCTGGCCGGCGTCCTCGGCCCGCTGGGCAACACGGCCCAGTCGGCGGCGCCACTCATCTGTGCCGGCCTGGGCATCTCGCTGGCGTTCCGGTCCGGCCTGTTCAACATCGGCGGCGAAGGCCAGATCGTGCTCGGCGCGTTCTGCTCCGGGTACATCGGCTTCGAGTTCCACCTGCCCGTCGTGATCCACCTGATCGTGGCGATCGTCGCCGGCATCCTCGGCGGTGCGATCTGGGGCTGGATCGCCGGTTACCTCAAGGCGCGGACCGGTGCGCACGAGGTGATCACGACGATCATGCTCAACTATGTCGCCCTGTTCGGCCTGAAGTACCTGCTCAGCCTGAGCAGCATCCAACAGCCGGGCAACCCGCAGGCCAGCAAGGTCATCGACAGCAACGCGCAGCTGCCGCACCTGCTGGGCAACAGCCTGAACTTCGACCTGGGCATCGTGCTGGCCATCGCGGCCGCGGCCGTCGTGTGGTGGTTGATGTCCCGCAGCACGGTCGGCTTCCGGCTGCGCGCGGTCGGCGCGAACCCGGCGGCCGCCCGCACGGCCGGCATGAGCGTCTCGGGTTCGACGATCCAGGCGATGGTGCTGGCGGGCGCGCTGGCCGGCTTGGCGGGCACGATCATGGCGCTGGGCGGCACCACGTCGTACCAGATCACGCCGGGCATCTCGTCCAACTTCGGCTTCGACGCGATCACCGTCGCGCTGCTGGGCCGCACCAAGCCGTGGGGCACGGTGTGGGCCGGCCTGCTGCTCGGCGGTCTCAAGGCGGGCGGCCGGACCATGCAGGCCGTCACGGCGTCGGCGGCCAGCGGGTCCGTCGGTGGCGTGCCGATCGACATCGTCACCGTCATCGAGGCGCTGATCGTGATCTTCATCGCAGCGCCCCGCCTGATCCGGGCGCTGTTCCGGCTCAAGGGCCGGTACGGCTCGATGCTGACCGGCGCCGTGACCAATCTCGCCGTGCAGATCAGCACGGTGCGGAAGGTGCGGGTGCCCAAGCACGTCTTCGCAGGCGTCCTGCAGGCGGTGCTGGGTGTCGCGGCCGTGCTGGTGTTCGGGCTGAGCTCGCGCGTCGGCCAGCATTCCGACCTACAGTTCTCGCTGCCCGGGGCCGCGGTGAACCTGGGCAACTGGTCGTTCCCGGCGCGGCCGGTGGTGCTCGTGCTGTGCCTGGCGACCGTGGTGATCGGCGGCTTGCGGGCCGGCCGGATCCTGGGTGCCCGGTGGGCTGCGTCGCTGTCGATCTTCTGCCTGGTCGTGGCGTTCATGGTGTGGGCGGTCGCGGGTTCACCCAGCGGCGTGAACGTCGTGTCGCTGCTCCAGGGAGCGTTGTTCCCGTCGGCCATCCCACTGATCCTGGGCGCGCTGGCCGGGGTGATGGGCGAACGGTCCGGCGTGGTCACTGTGGCTCTGGAGGGTCAGCTGCTGCTCGGCGCGTTCGTCGCGGCGGTCGCGGCGACGATGGCCGGCAGCGTGTGGGCCGGTGTGCTCGGCGGCGCACTGGCCGGCGTGCTGCTGGCGGCACTGCTGGCGGTGTTCGCCATCCGCTACCTGGTGGACCAGGTGATCGTCGGCGTCGTCCTGAACCTGTTCGCGCTGGGCATAACGAACTTCCTGTACCAGAAGCTGTTGGCGAACAACCCGCAGCAGTACAACTCGCCCGGCTACTTCTCCCGGATCAAGATTCCGGTGCTCGGCGACATCCCGATCATCGGTCCGGTGCTGTTCGACGGCACGATCTTCCTGTACCTCACGTACGTCCTGGTGATCGTGGTCCACTTCGGACTGTTCCACACCCGCTGGGGCCTGCGGCTGCGTGCCGTCGGCGAGCATCCGAAGGCGGCCGACACGGTGGGCATCAACGTCTACCGCACGCGGTACCGGGCCGTGCTGCTGGCCGGTGTCGTCGCCGGTCTGGCCGGCGCGTTCATGGTGGTGGGCACCGGTTCCACCAACACGTTCGTGGAGAACATGTCCTCCGGCAAGGGCTTCATCGCGCTGGCGGCGGTCATCTTCGGCCGGTGGACACCGGTCGGCGCGGTCGCTGCGGCGTTGCTCTTCGGTTTCGCCGACCAGTTGCAGAGCCTGCTGTCCCAGGCGGGCGCGCCGATCGACGCGAACCTGTTGCTCACGGCGCCCTACATCGCGACGATCTTCGCGGTGGCCGGTGTCGTCGGGCGGGTGCGCGCGCCGGCCGCTGACGGCCAGCCCTACATCCTGGAGTGAACATGGTCACGGTCGACTGGGACGAACTGCGTTCGGCGGCGGTGAGCGCGGCCAAGGAGGCGTACGCGCCCTACTCGGGCCTGCATGTCGGCGCGGCCGCGCTGTGTGACGACGGGCGCACGGTCGTCGGCTGCAATGTGGAGAACGCCTCATACGGCTTGACGCTGTGCGCGGAATGCACGATGGCCGGTCAGCTGCGGCTGACCGGCGGCGGCCGGTTCGTCGCGGTGGCGTGCCGGAGCGGCTCGGGCGACCTGCTGATGCCGTGCGGCAGGTGCCGGCAGATCCTCTACGAGCTGGGTGGACCGGAGTGTCTTGTGGACACCCCGCGCGGGATTGTGCCGATGAGCGACGTGCTGCCGGACGCGTTCGGGCCCGCCGAGCTGCCATGAGATGGTGGAGTCATGTTCTCCACGGTGGACGTGATTCACGTCAAGCGCGACGGTGGCCGGCTGACCGACGAGCAGATCGACTGGGTGGTCGACGCCTACACCCGCGGTGACGTGGCCGACGAGCAGATGGCCGCGCTGGCGATGGCCATCTACTGCAACGGCATGGACGACGGCGAGACGGCGCGGTGGACACAGGCGATGATCTCGTCCGGAGAGCGGCTCGACCTGTCCGGTGTCCTGCGGCCGACGGTGGACAAGCACTCCACGGGCGGCGTCGGCGACAAGATCACACTGCCGCTGGCGTCCCTGGTCGCGGCGTGCGGGGCAGCGGTGCCGCAACTTTCCGGTCGTGGCCTTGGCCACACCGGTGGCACGCTGGACAAATTGGAATCAATCCCTGGTTGGCGTGCTCAACTGTCCAACGAGGAGATCATTCAACAATTGAACGACGTCGGCGCTGTGGTGTGCGCGACAACGCCGACGTTGGCGCCCGCGG
>DASZXM010000041.1:0-11260 GCA_035546415.1 Pseudonocardiaceae bacterium | reverse complement strand
AGTTCCGTGGCCAGGCGGTTGACGTCGTCGTAGTTGCCGTCCACCGCGATCAGCGCCCCGTCGTACACCGCCGTGGTGAGCACCTTGGCCCGCTCCAGCGATGACGGGATCAGCACCACCGACTTCCAACCGGCGCGCGCGGCCGCCGCCGCGACCGCGTTGGCCAGGTTGCCGGTGGACGGGCAGGCCAGCACGCGGAAGCCCAGTTCCCGAGCCGCGGCCAGGGCGACCGCGACCACGCGGTCCTTGAACGAGTGTGTCGGGTTGCCGGTGTCGTCCTTCACCCAGAGGCTCTTCAGGCCCAGTGCCGCCGCGAGTTTGTCCGCCTTGACCAGTCGGGTCAGGCCGGGCTCGGTGTTCGGGTGCGACGTGACGTTCGTCGGCACCGGCAGCAGGTCCCGGTAACGCCAGATCGATTTGGGCCCCGCTTCGATGTCCGCACGCCGGATCGCGGGGAAGTCGTACGCCACCTCCAGTGGCCCGAAACATTCCGCGCACGCGAATTCCGCGGCGAGTGGGATCTGGTGGCCGCATTCCCGACAGGACAGTGCACGGGCGTAGCCGAGGTCGTAGTTGGTCTGCGTACCGACGGTTGTCGTCATCGCGAGGTCTCTCCTCATCTTTCCCGCGTGGCGGGTCGGAATTGGCACCGTGATCGTCTGCTGACGCCGGTTGCCGGGGCTTCTTCGGGCCGATCCCTCTGCCCCTCTGGATGAGCACTATTCGGTTGTGTCGGCCACGTTACGGCACGCCAGGGCGTTCGAGCCAGCCGATGCCGCACTGTGGGACGCGCTCGGCCGGTCGGGTGAGCACCCTAGGATTACCGGCGTGACGGCACCACATCCGCTGCAACTCGTGCTCGGCGACGAGGAATTCCTGGTCGAGCGCGCTGTCCGGGATGTCCTGGATGCCGTCAAACGGTCCGACTCGCAGGCCGAGCTGCGCCGGTCGGCGGTGAGTGATCTCACGCCGGCCGAGTTGGTGGAACTGCTCAGCCCGTCGCTGTTCGCCGAGGGCCGGGTCGTGGTGCTTGCCGGGGCGCAGGACGCCGGCAAGGACATCGCCGACGCCGTCCTCGCCCACGCCAAGGACCCCGGCGACGGCATCGTGCTGGTCGTCGTGCACAGCGGCGGCGGGCGCAGCAAGGTCGCCAAGGATCTGCCGGGCGCGCTGCGCAAGGCCGGGGCCGAGGTCACCGAGTGCGGCAAGATCACCAAACCGGCCGACCGGGAGACGTTCGTCCGGTCCGAGGTGCGCCGGGCGGGCGGCAAGATCGACGGGGCAGCGATCGCCGCGCTGCTCGAAACGGTCGGCTCCGACCTGCGGGAACTGTCGTCCGCGGCGAGCCAGTTGGTGTCCGACACGGCCGGGGGCGTCGTCGACGAGCCCGCCGTGCGTCGCTATCACACCGGTCGTGCCGAGGTGACCGGTTTCTTCGTCGCCGAGAAGGCCGTGAACGGCGACCGGGCAGGCGCGATGGAGGCACTGCGCTGGGCGATGCAACTGGGCGTGCCGCACGTGCTGGTCGCCGACGCGCTCGCGGACGCCGTGCGCACGATCGCCAGGGTGGCCGGTGTGGGCCGGTCCGACCCGTTCCGGTTGGCCAGCGAACTGGGCATGCCACCGTGGAAGGTCAAGAAGGCGCTGGCCCAGGCGCGGGGGTGGAGCACGGACGGGCTCGCCGAGGCGATGCAGGTGGTCGCCGTCGTGAACGCCGACGTCAAGGGCGCCGCAGCCGACTTCGAGTACGCCCTGGAACGGGCCGTGCTGCGGATCGTGGCCGCTGCCGGCCGGCGCCGCTGAGGACGCTCGCTTCGGCAACCTCGGCGCCGAGCATAGGTTCGGCCCCGCGCCCTCGGGTGCGGGGCCGAACCGGAAGAACGCTCAGAGCTGGTTGGCGCGGGCCGCCATGGCGGACTTCTTGTTCGCGGCCTGGTTGGCGTGGATGACGCCCTTGCTGGCCGCCTTGTCCAGCTGGCGGCTGGCGTCGCGGAACAGCTCGATCGCCTTGTCCTTGTCACCCGCGTCGGCAGCCTCGCGGAACTTGCGGATCGCGGTCTTCACCGACGACTTGACGGACTTGTTGCGCAGGCGGGCCGCCTCGTTGGTCCGGATACGCTTGATCTGGGACTTGATGTTGGCCATGCGGCCACGCTCCTTCAGTCTTCGGTGGTGGGCTGTTCGACCGCGTCTGGGTGGCCCCGCGCACGCGGGCTTCCTCCATGACGGAACGCCACACGGAAAAACAGCTTGTCAAGGATAACAGGAGGCCGGATAGGCTGGCCGGGCAGTGCCTAGGGTTCCGTCGCCGGTCCGCCCCACGGTGAGACAGCCAGGGTCGGCGAGGCTGGACCGAGCGGCACCGGCGGTGGGCGTCGGGAGCCCGCCGTACACCTGATGGGACAAAAGCCCCGAGGGCCCGGATCGGCGCGTGCCCACGTGCCGGCGGAAGGGCCGTCCATGAGTCCCCTAGCTGTCCTGCTCGTCGTCGTCGCCGCGTTCGCGCACGCCGGGTGGAACCTCTCCGCGAAGCGTGCCGGCACCGGCGGCAGCGTGTTCGTCTGGTTGTACGCCGTGCTGTCGGTGGTCCTGCTGGTGCCGGCTGCCGTGGTGGACGTGCTGGTCAGCGGGGCGCGGCCGCAGTGGTCGTGGCTGTTGGCGCTGGGCGTGAGCGGCCTGTTGCACGTCGGCTATTTCGTGCTGTTGCAGCGCGGCTACGCGGTCGGTGACATGTCCGTCGTCTACCCGCTGGCCAGGGGCACCGGGCCGTTGCTGTCGGTGCTGTTCGCCGTCGCCGTGCTGGACGAGCGGCCGGGGGCCGTGGCGCTGGCCGGCGCGTTCGTCGTGGTCGCGGGGGTGTTCGTGATCGGTGGCGCCACTGATGCGGCCGGCACCGGGAACCGGGCGGCCGGCGTCGGCTACGGCGTCGTCACCGGGATCACGATCGCCGGGTACACGCTGTGGGACGCGCACGCCGTGACCACGTTGGCGGTGCCGCCGCTGGTGCAGCTGGGCGGCGGCGTGGTCGTCGAGGCGGCCGCGCTGACGCCGGTCGCACTGGCCAAGCGGCGGGAGATCGGCGCGCTGTGGCGGGGCCACCGGCGGGACGCCGCTGTGGTCGCCGTGCTGTCACCGCTGGCATACGTGCTGGTCCTGTACGCGATGCGGCTCGCGCCGGTGGCGCTGGTCGCGCCCGCGCGGGAGCTGTCCATCGTGATCGGCAGCGTCATCGCGTGGCGCGTGCTGCACGAGCCGAAACCGGGCAGGCGGCTGGCCGGGGCGGCGATCGTGCTCGCCGGTGTGTTCGCGTTGGCGGTCGGCTGACCGAGCACCCCTCAGCTCATGGGACCATTGACATGCCCGTATCACCGCGTGCGAGGAAATCGAGTGCCCAGTTTCGCTGACACGACGTTCACGCCCCCGGAGCGCATCCGGAACTTCTGCATCATCGCGCACATCGACCACGGCAAGTCCACCCTGGCCGACCGGATGCTGCAGCTCACCGGCGTTGTCGACGCGCGTGCGATGCGGGCGCAGTACCTCGACCGGATGGACATCGAGCGGGAGCGCGGCATCACCATCAAGGCGCAGAACGTGCGCCTGCCGTGGGTGGCCGACGACACCGAGTACGTGCTGCACCTGATCGACACGCCCGGCCACGTCGACTTCACCTACGAGGTGTCCCGGTCGCTGGCCGCGTGCGAGGGCGCGATCCTGCTGGTCGACGCCGCGCAGGGCATCGAGGCGCAGACCCTGGCCAACCTGTACCTGGCCATGGAGAACGACCTCACGATCATCCCGGTGCTGAACAAGATCGACCTGCCGGCCGCCGACCCGGATCGGTACGCGGCGGAGCTCGCGCACATCATCGGCTGCTCGCCGGACGAGGTGCTGAAGGTGTCCGCGAAGACCGGTGCCGGCGTGTCCGAACTGCTCGACGAGGTCGTCCGCCAGGTCCCGCCACCCCAGGGTGACGCGGACGCGCCGGCCCGCGCGCTGATCTTCGACTCGGTGTACGACACGTACCGCGGTGTCGTCACGTACATCCGCGTGGTGGACGGCAAGATCACGCCGCGCGAGCGGATCCGGATGATGTCCACCGGCACCACGCACGAGCTGCTGGAAGTGGGCATCATCTCGCCGGAACCGAAGCCGAGCGTCGGCCTGGGCGTCGGTGAGGTGGGCTACCTCATCACCGGCGTGAAGGACGTACGCCAGTCGAAGGTCGGCGACACGGTGACCAGCGAGCGGCACGGCGCCACGCAGGCGCTGGGCGGCTATCAGGAGCCGAAGCCGATGGTGTACGCCGGGCTGTACCCGGTGGACGGCTCGGACTACCCGGAACTGCGTGAGGCGCTGGACAAGCTGCGCCTGAACGACGCCGCGCTGGCGTACGAACCGGAGACGAGCGCCGCGCTGGGCTTCGGCTTCCGGTGCGGGTTCCTGGGCCTGCTGCACCTGGAGATCACCCGGGACCGGTTGGAACGCGAGGCGGGCCTCGACCTGATCTCGACGGCACCGAACGTCGTCTACCGGGTGGTCACCGACGACGGCAAGGAACACATCGTGACCAACCCGTCGGACTGGGTGGAAGGCAAGATCGCGGAGGTCTACGAGCCGATCGTGAAGGTCACGGTGATCTCGCCGAGCGAGTTCGTCGGCGCGATCATGGAGCTGTGCCAGAGCAGGCGTGGCCAGTTGGGCGGCATGGACTATCTGTCCGAGACGCGTGTCGAACTGCGCTACACGATGCCGTTGGCGGAGATCATCTTCGACTTCTTCGACGCGCTGAAGTCCCGTACCCGCGGCTACGCCTCCCTGGACTACGAGGAGGTGGGCGAGCAGGCCGCGAACCTGGTGAAGGTGGACATCCTGCTGCAGGGCGAGCCGGTGGACGCGTTCAGCGCGATCGTGCACCGGGACGCCGCGTACGCCTACGGCACGCGCATGGCGGCGAAGCTGCGCGAGCTGATCCCGAGGCAGCAGTTCGAGGTGCCGATCCAGGCGGCGGTCGGGTCCCGTGTCATCGCGCGGGAGACGATCCGCGCGATGCGCAAGGACGTGCTCGCCAAGTGCTACGGCGGTGACATCACGCGGAAGCGCAAACTGCTGGAGAAGCAGAAGGAAGGCAAGAAGCGGATGAAGATGGTGGGCCGGGTCGAGGTGCCGCAGGAGGCCTTCGTCGCCGCACTGTCCACCGAGGAGTCGCCGGACAAGTCCAAGTCGGCCAAGAAATAGCGCGCGACGCCGTGCCGGACCGGCCGCGTCAGACGCGTTGCAGCGGCTGGTACTCCTGGTGTTCGGGGTAGTGCGGTCGGCGGCCGTTGCGCACCAGCACCATGATCAGCCAGGCGACGCCGATCGCGATCGCGGCGCCGATGGTGTTGTTCAGGAAGTCCTGCCCCTGACAGATGCCCAGGCCGGTCCACGCCTGGGTGATCTCGATGCCGCCGGACACCACGGCCGACGCGACGAGCGTCCAGATCGGCCTGCGGGTGGCGAGCGTGGCGAAGAACGCGAACGGCATCAGCATCGCGAAGTTGAGGATCTGCTTGCCGCCGTGCAGTGAGAAGCGGTCGTGCAGGCACAGGCTGATCGGGTTGACGCCGGCGCTCGGCCAGTGACCGCCGGACCGGACCAGGGTCACGGCCACGGCGAGCGACAGGCCGACGGCGGAGAGCACGGCGGGCAGCTTCGACCAGCCCAGGCTGTCCGCGAGGAGCCAAACGCCGACCCCGAACAGCGCGCAGAACAGCACGAACGCCGCCATCACGCCGGGCCGGCCGAGGATCGCCGTCGTCAGGTCGATCTCAGGATCAACACGGTTCAGCATCGCCCACATAACTGGTGGACGCGCGACTCCGCCCGAGGTTGGCTCATGCCGGGCCGACGGAGGGGAACGGCTATCGGCCGCCGGCCGCCGGCCACCGGTCGGGTCTGACAAGTGGTAATAGCCGAATTGGTCCAGACCTTGACTCGGAAAACTGGTCTAGTCCACATTTGCTGTGACCCGTGTCATGCGTGGACCGGTGGAGGTGGTCGTGGTGAGGCTCAGTCGGCTCAATCGATGGGTGGTCGGCCTGGCGGTGATGACCGTGACCGGTGTCTGCGGCGCCCTGCTCGCCTCCGGCGACGCCGCGGCCGCGACCAACCTCGCCGTCAACGGCGGGTTCGAGAGCGGCAACACCAGCGGTTGGTCGTGTTCGGGCACCGTGGTGACCAGTCCGGTGCACTCCGGGTCGTACGCCCTGTCCGTCACGCCCACCAGCAGCGACGACGGCCAGTGCACACAGACCGTCGCCGTGCGGCCCAACCAGACCTACACGCTGTCCGCGTACGTCGAGGGCAGCTACGTGTACCTCGGCGACACCGGCACCGGTACCACCGACACCAGCACGTGGACGCCCAGCGCCACGTCCTACAGCCAGCTCACCGTCACGTTCACCACCGGTGCGAGCACCACCAGCGTCGGCATCTACGTGCACGGCTGGTACGCCCAGCCGACCTACTACGTGGACGACGTGAACCTGTCCGGTCCCGGCGGCACCATCACCGCGCCGTCCGCGCCGACCGGGCTGGGCGTCACCGGCACGACCGCGTCGTCGGCCGGCTTGTCCTGGTCGGCCGTGTCCGGCACGGTCACCGGCTACAACGTCTACCGCAACGGCACGAAGGTCGGCACGACGTCGTCCACGTCGTACACCGACTCCGGGCTGTCTGCGTCGACCACGTACTCCTACGCCGTGACCGCGTACAACAGCGCCGGTGAGTCGGCCAAATCGGCAACGGTGCAGGCGACCACGAGCGCGTCCGGTGGTGGCGGCGGGGGAGGCACCGGTGGCGGGAACCTGCCGGCGCACATCCTGACCGGCTACTGGCAGGACTTCACCAACGGCGCCAAGGCACTCCGGCTGTCCGACGTGCCGACCACGTACGACCTGGTGGCCGTCGCGTTCGCCAACGCCGATCCGAGCAACCCCGGCGGTGTCACGTTCTCCGTGGACTCCGGGCTCTCCGCCGCGCTGGGTGGCTACTCCGACGCCAACTTCAAGAGCGACATCGCCACTCTGCACTCGCGCGGCCAGCATGTGATCATCTCGGTCGGCGGGCAGAACGGCACGATCAGCGTCGGCGACTCCACGTCCGCGAACAACTTCGCCGCCAGCGTCAACTCGATGATCAGCAACTACGGCTTCGACGGCGTGGACATCGACCTGGAGAACGGCGTCAACCCGACGTACATGTCGCAGGCGCTGCACTCGATCGCGTCCGCCCACCCGGGCGCGATCATCACGCTGGCTCCGCAGACGATCGACATGCAGTCGACCGGGATGGCGTACTTCCAGTTGGCGCTGAACATCAAGAGCATCCTGACGGTCGTCAACATGCAGTACTACAACTCCGGCACGATGAACGGCTGCGACGGCAACGTCTACGCCGAGGGCACGGAGAACTTCATGACCGCGCTGGCCTGCATCCAGCTGCGGGGCGGGCTGTCACCCAGCCAGGTCGGCCTCGGGCTGCCGGCGTCGGGCAGCGCGGCGGGTGGCGGCTACGTGTCGCCTTCGGTGGTCAACAGCGCCATGGACTGCCTGGACCTGGGCACGAACTGCGGCAGCTTCAAGCCGAGCACGACCTATGCGGGCCTGCGCGGTGCGATGACGTGGTCGATCAACTGGGATGCGTCCAACGGGTACGCCTTCGCGAACACCGTTCATCCGCACCTGTCGTCGTTGCACTGAGCAGGCTCGCTCACCAGGGGAGGGACGGATCGCGCGGTGGGCCCCGCGCGATCCGTCCCTCCTCGCGTCAGTCGAACTGCACGGACCGCTTTGCCATGCCGAACCAGAAGCCGTCGATGACGGTGTGCTGCTTCTCCACACCGTCCGCGGCGCCCAACGCCACGAACAGCGGCGCGAAATGCTCCGTCCTCGGGTGCGCGATCCGGCCGGCCGGTGCGGCGTGTTCGAAGTCCAGCAGCGCGTCGACGTCCCCGGCGGCCAGCGTCTCCTTGCCCCACTGGTCGAACTCGGCCGACCAGGCGGGCGCCTCGTCCTGGCCGCCCATCCGGCTCAGGTTGTGCGTGAAGAACCCGCTGCCGATGATCAGCACGCCCTCGTCGCGCAGCGGCGCGAGCTTGCGGCCGGTGTCCATCAGGCCGCGCGGGTCCAGTGTGGGCATGGAGATCTGCAGCACGGGGATGTCCGCGTCCGGGTACATCTCCACGAGCGGCACGTAGGCGCCGTGGTCCAGGCCGCGGTCGGGCACGTCGGCGACCGGCGTCGCCGGGCCGGCGAGCAGCGAGCGCACCGAGTCGGCCAGTTCGGGTGCGCCGGGCGCCGGGTAGGTGACCTCGTAGTAGTGCTGCGGGAAGCCCCAGAAGTCGTAGGTCAGCGGCACCGTGGTGGTCGCGCCGATGGCCAGCGGCGCCTCTTCCCAGTGCGCCGACACGACCAGGATCGACTTCGGTTTCGGCAGGTCGTGGGACCAGTCGGCGAGCTGGCGGGTCCACAGGCGGTCGTCGGCGAGCGGCGGCGCGCCGTGGCCGAGGTAGATGGTCGGCATCCGGCCGCTGTCCATGGCCCCTCCCGATTTGGTTGAACTCTCAACATAATAGCGTGACCGACGGCTCGCGGCCGGATCGGCGACCGAGATCTACGCTCGGGCCATGCTGTCCACGTTGCGCATCCCGGTCGTCGCGGCTCCGATGGCCGGCGGTCCCACCACCCCCGCACTGACCGCGGCCGTCAGCGGCGCGGGCGGGTTCGGCTTCCTCGCCGCCGGATACCGCACACCGGACCAGGTCGCCGAGCAGATCGCCCAGGTGCGGTCGCTGACAGCCGAACCGTTCGGTGTCAACGTGTTCGTGCCCGGCGAGGAAGCCACGGTGGACCTCACGCCGTACCGCGAGCTGATCGCGGCACACGGCACCGAGCCCGGCGAGCCGACGTTCGACGACGACGCCTACCCGGCCAAGATCGACCTACTGGTCGCCGAACGGGTGCCGGTGGTGTCGTTCACGTTCGGCCTGCCGACGCCGGACGACGTGGCCCGGCTGCACGGCGTCGGCACCGAGATCGCGGTGACCGTCACGACGCCGCACGAGGCGCGGTCGGCCGCCGAGCGCGGCGTGGACGCGCTGGTGGTGCAGGGCTTCGAGGCCGGTGGGCACCGCAGTGTGTTCACCGACGACCCGGCGTCACCGGCCGGCGGCGACACGTACGGCCTGCTCGCCCTGCTGCGCGTCGTCGGCGCCGCCGTCGACCTGCCGCTGGTCGCCGCGGGCGGCATCGTGCACGGCGGCGACGTGGCCGCCGTACTGGCCGGGGGAGCGGTCGCCGCCCAGTTGGGCACGGCGTTCCTGCGCAGCCCGGAGGCCGGCACGCCGGCGGCGCAGCGTACGGCGCTCGCCGAGACGGACCGATCGACGAGCGTGACCAGGGCGTTCAGCGGGCGGCCCGCGCGCGGCATCGTCAACCGGTTCATGATCGAGCACGACGCCCAGGCACCGGCGGCGTACCCGCAGGTGAACAACATGACCCGGCCGATCCGCTCGGCGGCGGCCGCGGCGGGCGACTACGAGTCGATGTCGCTGTGGGCCGGGCAGACCTACCCGCTGGCCACGGCCGAACCCGCCGCCGACGTGGTCCGCAGGCTGCACGACGAGGCCGTCGCGGCGTTGGCCGCGGCCCGCGCGCGGTTCAGCGGCTGAGGACGATCTTGCCGGCGGTCTCGCCGTCCAGCATCTCCTTCAGGCCCTCGGCGGCCCGCTCGAACGGGAGCGTGCTGCCGATCGTCGGGTGGATGCCGGCCCGGTCGCAGAACCGCAGCAGGTCGGCCAGTTCGTCCCGGGTGCCCATCGTCGAGCCGACGACCCGCAACTGGAGGAAGAACAGCCGCTGTAGCTCGGCGGCCGTCGCGTCACCGCTGGTGGCGCCGGAGATCACCACGATCCCGCCGGGCTTGAGCGACTTCATCGAGTGCGACCAGGTCGCCTTGCCGACGGTCTCGAACACGCCGTCCACCCGCTCGGGCAGCCGCGCGCCCGACTCGAACGTCTGGTCCGCGCCCAGCCCGGCGGCCAGCGCCCGCTTGGCCTCGGTCCGGCCGGTCACCCACACCCGCAGGCCGGCGGCCTTGCCCAGCGCGATCAACGCCGTCGACACGCCACCGGACGCGCCCTGCACCAACATGGTCTGGCCGGGCCGCAGCCCGGACTTCACGAACAGCATGCGGTAGGCGGTCAGCCACGCAGTCCCCATGCACGCGGCCTCGGCGAACGACAGCCCGACCGGCTTGGGCAGCACGTTGCGCTTCGGCACGATCACCGAGTCGGCGAACGTGCCCTGGTGCAGTTCGGTGAGCAGGGTCCGCTTCGGGTCGAGCGTCTCGTCGCCGACCCAGTCGGGACTGGTGATCACCGAGTGGATCACCACCTCGGAACCGTCGTCCAGCACGCCGGCGCCGTCGCAGCCGAGGATCATCGGGAACTGTTCCGGTTTGATGCCGACGCCGCGCAGCGTCCACAGGTCGTGCATGTTCAGGCTCGCGGCCCGCACGTGCACCGTCACCCAGCCGGGTGGCGGTGTCGGTTCGTCGCGTTCGCCGACCACGACGGCGGCCAGCGGATCGTCCCGGTTCGGCTGCGCTGCATATACCGCGAACATGGCCCGAACCTACCGACCTCGACGGCGCGGCGCCGCGCCGCGGTGACCTGGCTCACGGGTGTCGGCGTCGTCCGCACCGCGGGCGACTTCGCCGGACCGCCACATGTCGCGACAGGGCTGCGCGTATGGTCGATGGCGTGTTCATCTGGCTGGCGAACTGGTGGGACGGGGTCGATCTGTGGCTCTCCCAGCTGGCCTTCCCGTTCCAGTTCGCCATCGTCATCGCCGTGCTGGCGCCGGTGTGCTTCGGCGTCGCGTGGGCGATCGACCGCGTCGTCGACCTGGTGTCGGGCCGCCTCACCAGGGCGCACGGCGGGCCGGAGACGGCCGTGACCGCACCCGAACCGGTGCCGGTGCGGGCCGACGTGCCCCCTGGCACACCGGGCACGATCATCACGTCGGCGCCGCCCGACCCGGTGCCGGCCGGCAGTCGGACCGAGTCGGCGGGTTCGTAGGCTGATCACGTGAGTTCGGGCAGGCGCATCACCGTGGCGCTGGTGGGACTGGTGCTGCTGGCCGTGATCGGCTGGCTGGCCACCGGCATGGGCCACGGCAACCACAGCGGCGACACACACGGCACGCCGGCCACCGTC
>DASZXM010000040.1:0-3471 GCA_035546415.1 Pseudonocardiaceae bacterium | reverse complement strand
CGCTGCGCTCCACCGCGACACACGCCACCACCGTCGGCTACGCGGGCACCCCGAGCGACGGCCTGACGTCGCTGGACGCCATCCACGGCCTGGGCACCACGTACTCCAGCGCGCCCGACGGCCACATCGTCGCCGTGTCCGACGTGACACCGGCGCGGGGCCACGACATCACGCTCGCGCTCGGGTTCGGCAACACCCAGGACGCCGCCCTGCGCACGGCGGGCGACTCGCTGCGCCAGCCGTTCGACCGCACTCGGGGCGCCTACCAGGCGGGTTGGCACGCCTACGACGGGACGCTGCGCCGCCCGGCGAGCACCGCGCGCGCCTACTACCTGTCGGCGAACGTCCTGAAGGCCAGTGAGGACAAGACGTTCCCGGGCGCGATCGTCGCGTCGCTGGCCAGCCCGTGGGGCCAGGCGGTCAACGCGGGCACGCTGGTGGGCGGCAAGCCGGTCTACTTCGGCTCGTACCGCGAGGTGTTCTCCCGCGACCTGTACGAGGTGTTCACCGGGCTGCTCGCCGACGGCGACATCGCGACCGCCCGGGACGCGGCGCGGTTCCTGTTCGACCGGCAGCAACTGGCCGACGGCCGCATCCCGCGCAACTCGCTGGTCAACGGGAAGTCCGCCCCCGACACCGGCGGTGACCAGCTCGACGAGACCGCCTACCCGATCCTGATGGCCTACCAGGCGGGCCTGTCCGGCGACACCCAGCTGTGGGCGCGGCACATCCGGCCGGCGGCCGACTTCCTGGTGGCGCACGGGCCGAGCTTCGGCGTGGAGCGGTGGGAGGAGCAGTCGGGCTACTCGCCGTCCACGATCGCCGCGGAGATCGCCGGGTTGACGGCCGCGTCGGCGATCGCCGCGCGGCACGGCGACCGCGACCGCGCGCAGCTCTACCAGGCGACGGCCGACCACTTCCAGCGCGAGATCAAGAACTGGACGGTCACCACGACCGGCCCGGACGGGCCACGCTACTTCATCCGGCTGTCCAAGACCGGCGACCCGGACGCGGCGATCACCTACAACCTGGGCAACGGTGGCCCCACCGTCGACCAGCGGTCGGTCATCGACGGCGGCTTCCAGGAGCTGGTCCGGCTCGGCGAACTGTCCCCGAACGACCCGGACGTCCAGGCGTCGCTCGCCGTGCTGGACAAGCAGATCTCGGTGGCCACGCCCAGTGGCGTCGGCTACTACCGGTACGGCACGTCGGCGGCGGCCGGCAGTGCGGACGGCTACGGCGACTGCTACCAGCCCAGTCAGACGTCGTGCACCAACCCGGGCCAGCCGTGGCCGACGACGGACACCGGCACCGGGCACCTGTGGCCGGTGCTGTCCGGCGAGCGCGCCGAGTCCGACATCGTGACCGGCCGTGGCGGAGCGGCCGGCCGGCTGCTCGCGGCGATGCGGCACTTCTCCTCCGGTGTCGGCCTCGTGCCGGAACAGGCGTGGGAGGACCCGGACCTGGCCGCGTCGCCGTACGGCAGCGACCCGACGACGGCCTCGATCGGCTTCACCAACGGTGCGGCCGCCGGTTCCGCGTCGCCACTGTCCTGGGCGCAGGCGCAGGAGCTGCGGCTGATCACCGACGTGGGCGCCGGCAGGATCACCGAGCAGCCCGCGATCACCGCCCAGCGGTACGTCCGGCACCCGGCGCCCGGTGCGGTGGCCGTCACGCTGACCGGCCCGCGGGCCGGCAGCACCATCGAGAGCAGCAGCGCCACGGTCACCGGCACGACGGCGCCGCACGCACACGTGGTCGTCGAGTCGACCGACGTGGACACCGGCGCGGCCGCCAGCACGGTGTCCGTGACGGCCGGTGCGGACGGCTCGTTCAGCGTGCCCGTGCCGATCGGTTTCGGCACCGACGTCCTCACGGCGACGGCCACCACACCGACCGGCACCGGGTACGCGCAGGTCAGCGTCGTCGGTGACATCGTCGGCGGGACCACGGTCCTGGACGTCACCGACCCGGCGGGCGACGACAACGGCCCGGGCACGTTCCGGTACCCGACGGCCGCCGACTTCGTCGCCGGCTCGTACGACATCACCCGCTTCCAGGTGATCACGCTCGGGTCGACGGTCTACCTGCGCACCACGCTGAAGACGCTGACCCCGACGTTCGGCAACGTCATGGGCGCGCAACTGCTGGACGTCTACATCGACACGCCGGGCGCCGCGACGACGTCGACGGCCGCCCCGTTCCCGTCCCGCAACTACACCGTGGCGCCGTGGAGCCAGCGGCTGGAGGTGCAGGGCTTCGCGTCGCCGGTGTGGGAGGACGCCGACGGCCACTCGCTGGGCACGCCCGCCGTGGTCGCGTCGACCGTGGCGAACACGATCACCATCGCCCTCCCCGAGTCCACGGTGGGCACCCCGACCAACGGCTGGTCGCTGGCGGAGGTGCTGACCGGCCAGGACGGTTTCAGCTCCGACCAGGCGCGCGCGTTCGCCGCGACGCCGCAGCCGTACGCGTTCGGCGTGTGCGCCGCGGGAGACACCGACCCGATCTGCTCCGTCGACCCGGCCACCGTGCCCAAGGCGATGGACGTCCTGACCCCGCCCGGGGTCGACCAACGCACGGAACTCGACCCGAGGGCCGGACCCGTCGTGATTGCTGGTGTCGATGTCGGCTAACTCCGAGCAATCCGAGGGCTTCCCATGTACGACAACACAGATGACGACTCCGTCGCCAACAGCGTCACCTACCAGCTGCTGAGGCTGGGCCAGGTCGCCAACCACCGGTTCGTCGACCAGCTCGCCCCGCTGGGCCTGCGCCCCCGGCACTGCGCCGTGCTGGAACTGCTGCGCGGCGGCCCGATGCCGCAGCTGGAGCTGGCCCACTGCCTGGGCGTCGCGCCCAGCGTGGTGGTCGACATGATCGACGAGCTGCAGGACCTGCACGCGGTCGCGCGGGTGCGCAGCGCCCAGGACCGTCGCCGCCAGTTCGTCGAGCTGACCCCGCACGGCCGCGGCCTGGTCCGCCGGGCCGCCAACGCGGCCCGCGCGCTGGACGCGGACCTGCTCCGCGACCTGGACACCGACCAGTGCGCCGGCCTCCGCGCCGGACTGCACCAGATCGTGTCCGAACACGGCCACAAGCGGCAGGGCGAGGTGAGCGCGGCGAGCGCGGCGAGCTGAGCGCGCCGAGCTGGGTGCGGCGAGCTGGGTCCGGCGAGCTGGGTCCGGCAAGCTGGGTCCGGCAAGCTCGGTGCGGCGAGCCGGGTCCGGCAAGCTCGGTGCGGCGAGCCGGGTCCGGCGAGCTCGGTGCGGCGAGCCGGGTCCGGCAAGCTGGGTGCGGCGAGCTGGATGCGGCGAGCCGGGTGCGGCAGCCCGGCCAGCCGAGCGCGGCCAGCGCCATCGGAGCGTGGCCAGTTGAGCCACCGGGCGGTCCGGTGCCCAGTTCCTGCTGAGCACCAGACCGCTCGTCGGCACCCCCGTCCCGGCCGTGACCACCACGTTGTCCACGTCC
>DASZXM010000039.1:0-4165 GCA_035546415.1 Pseudonocardiaceae bacterium | reverse complement strand
GTTGCGGCCCGAGTCGGCCGCCGTGATGTCCCGTGGCGCGGAGAGCCGGTACGTGCCACCGGTGAGCTCGACGACCACATCGGACCGGCCGGACATCGTGCGGGCCAGTTGCTGTGCCCGCGCGAGCGTGGCGACCGGATGGCCGAGGTCACCGGTTGCCTGGTCGCTGCCGTCCGGTGCGACCACGACGGTGGTCACCGCGGGCACGGCTGCCTGTGCCGGTGCGGCCGCCAGGAACCCGGCGACCGTAGCGGCCGCCGTCGCCAGCAGGGCCATGGCTGATCGTCTGGTGTGCGGCATGATCGTCCTCCCGGGGAGCGACACGGCTTCAGCGGAGCGCGAAATCCTGGTTGGAGCCGGCCGCGTTCTTGCACGACCACTGGTCCAGTTGCTGGCCCTGTGTGGTGCTGGCGCCGTAGACGTCCAGGCACAGGCCGCTGTTCTGGTTCCGGAACGAGTACGAGCCGTCCGACTGCTGGACCGGCAGCCACAGGCTGTTCGCCGCCCCGTTGGGCACTTGTTGCACGACGTCGGGTGTGCCGGCGGTCGTGGAGCTGCCGGCGATCGCCACGTCGTCACCCGAGTTGTCGGCCCGCAGTTCGCCGTAACCGCCGGACGCCGGCACGAACTGGAACTGCTGGTTGGTCTGTCCGTTGCAGCCCCACTGGTCGATGGCTGCGCCCGCGGCGGCGGTGTTGCCGTACACGTCCAGGCACAGGCCGTCGTTGCCGATGACGAGCTGGTGGTAGCCGCTGGGGAAGCCACCGCCCGACTGGCTGGCCGGGGTCAGGTAGACCGCGAAGGCGTCGTGCGCGGCCTGGAAGGTCAGCGGCACCGTGATGGAACCGCCGGACACCGACATGTTCTGGTTGAGCACGACCTGCGGCGCGGACAGCGGCGCCTGGTCCGGAATGCGGTCCACGGTGACGTTGACCTGGCCGTTGTTCGCCAGCCACGGCACCGACGACAACCCGCTGTAGGTCACCGACGCGGTGCCGGTGTAGCCGTTCGAGTCACCGACGATCGCCACGGAACGCCGTGCCGAGCTGTCCTCGGCGGCGGAGATCGCCGTCGACCCGACCTGTCCGGATGTCGACACCAGGGAACCGGTGAGGTCTGCGTAGGCCCGCAGCGCCCACCAACTGCCCGTCGGCTGCCAGTTGCCGCCGCTCTGGGTGAGCACCCCGGTCAGGTTGGGCGTCGTGCAGCAGACCCAGTTGCCGCGCATCGCGTTGGTGTACCCGGACTGTGCGAAGCGGGCCAGATACCACGCCGTGACGCCGGCCGTCTGCCGGTCCGCGGGCTGGTACTCGTTCGCCGACAGCGGCACCGGTCCGATCCCGACGGCCGACAGATCGCTGTTCAGGGCTTGGGAGACGGCGACCGGATCGTCGACGTCGCCCTCGTCGTGGTTGGTGATCATGTCGGGCACGGTGCCTGCGGCCTTGACGTGCGCCAGCCAGGTGCTCCACTCGCCGGGGGAGCGCTGCGGCGTGAACGCCAGCGACGGCCCGACGATCTGCGCGCTCGGCGCGATGCGCCGGATCTCCCGGTAGGCGGTGTCCCACATCTGGAAGTACTGGGTGGTGTTCACCCCGCGGGGCCAGAACAGCGAGATGTCCGGCTCGTTGTAGATGTCGTAGGCGAACTTCAGCCCGGACGACTGCAGTGCGCCCACGCTCGCGTCGATGAAGCTGATCCAGTTCGAACAGTCCCCGTTGTCGCACGGGTACTTCGTGTTCGACGGCTGGCCGCCGTTGTTGCCGTAGAGGTCGCTGACGATGACCTGGTACTGGGCGTGATAGGGCGACTGGGTAAGCCGTTTCGCCTGGGCGACGATCGAGTTGACGTCCGCCTGCGTCGCCGAGCCGTAGGTGTAGTTGTCCTTGATCCAGCCGCCGGAGTACCACCCGCCACCGCGGAACGCGTTGATCCCCAACGGTTGGATGAACTGGTCGGCCGGCTGGGTGCCGTCGACGGTGAACCCGTACAGGAAGCCCTCACCGACGCCGTGCGACGGTCCGGTTGGTGCGGCCAGGTTCACGCTCAGCGACTCCGCCGCCGCTGGGTGGCTCTGGGCCGACGCCGGCATCGAGGTTCCCGACAAGGGGATCGCCAGCGCCAGCGCCGCCGTGGTCGCCATGGCGAGGCGGCGTGGAGTTGTCCTCATTGACGCTCCTTCGTTGCGGCCGTTCCCATTCGAATCGATTCGCTTGATCGGTTCGACGAGGCTACGGCTCTGTCGGACACAGGGTCAACGACCCGGTTTTCGTACCTGCGCTAACGTCGAATCGTTCCGCGAACGGCGTGAAAGTTTCCTGCGGTGCGACGTTGTTCGGCCGCCGATGCGAGGATCAGGTAGCCGCTGGCGGTCCAGGTGTAGGCGCGGTCGCGCTGGCCTTCGCCGGTGAGCGCGTCGAAGTTCTCCGCGAATCCCGATGTCTCGCACAAGGTGCGGAACCGGACGCTGATCTCGTCCGCGAGGGTGCTGTGGCCGGCCCGGCGCAGTCCGTCCTCGATCAGCACCGTGGCAGGCGCCCAGACCGGACCGCGCCAGTAGCCGTCGGCCTCGTAGCGCGGTGAGGACGGCAGTTCGGTCGCCAGGCCGTGCGGCGTCAGGTGCTGCCGCGCCCGCTCGGCCAGCCTGCTGTGCACCTCGGGCGGGAGCAGTTCGCCCAGCACGATCGGCATGAGCTCCAGCAGGCTGTCCGTGGTGTGCGGGTGTCCGGAGGCGGCCGTTCGGGCGGCGAACCGGTCTCCGGCCCACAGTTGGTCGAGCAGTGCGGCCTGCATCCGGTCGGCCTGGGCGCGCCAGGACCGCGCGGCGTCTGGCCTGCCCGCGAGCGGGGCGAGCGCGGCCAGTTCGCGCAGTTGCAGGACCAGGAACGCGGCCAGGTCCGGGCCCGCGACGACACGCTGCTCGTCGAACGTGGTGGCGTTGTCCCAACCGCTGTCGTTGCCGTGGTGGTAGTGCGCGAGGTCGCTGCCCGGCGGCCGCCGGTGGTCCAGCCAGTAGCGGGTCCAGTCCGCCAGCCCGCGGTAGACCTCGGTGACGTCCACTCCGGACTCCGCAGGAGGTGCGCTGCGGCGCAGCGCCTTCAGCGCCCAGCCGTGCACCGGCGGCTTGACATAGTTGTAGAGCAGTTCGGAATGCGTGACCGAGTCCGGCAGCGCCCCTGTCTCGTCCTGGTGGTCGAACGGGAGCTGGTACTGGTCCCACGCGAGCGCCGGCCGGCCCTCGGCGACGGCGAGCGCGTTGAAGCAGTGGTCCCAGCTCCACACCTTGTCCATCCAGTGCTTGGACATCAGGACGGCGGGCCGGGTGACCATGCCGGCGGGTCGCACCGTGGCCGACCAGAGCACGTAGGCGGCGAGATCCGCGGCCGGCGTGTGGTCGCCGCGCCAGGGGGCCACGGCGCCGAGGAAGGCCGTGAACGCGGCCTCGGCGTCCGCCATCGACTCGGCGAACGTGGCGTGCGCGGTGTAGGGGGTGCGGGCCGCTTCGTACTCCTCGACGGCGATCTCCCAGGAGTCGCCGGCCGGGTTGATCACCACCTCGCGGGCAGCGTCGCCCAGCGCCTCCGCACCGACGGCCTCGGCGCTCGCGCCGGACACCACCGTGACGCGGTACCGCCGTCCGGTTTCGTAGCTGGTGAACACGTGGGCGCCGTCGACCGGGTCGCGGTACAGGTAGGTGCCGCTGAACGGGGTCAGCACCCTTGCGGCCGCGGCGATCCGCAGCCCGGGGCCGGTGCTGCGCAGCCGGATGGTGTCCGGCGATGAGTACACCAGGTCGATCCGGCCGGATCGGTCGATCCAGCTCAGCTGCCACGGGCAGACCTCGACCTGGGCGCGGTCGCCGCTCCGGGTGATCGGGTGGAACGCGAGCACGGCGTGCATGCCCGTCTGATGCGAGACCAGGTGCAGGTCCTCCGCGACCCTGCCCTGCCCCGTCACCGGCGACACGCAGAACCACGATCCGTAGTAGCTGAAGGGAATGTCGCGGATGTCGAATCGGGCCGCCGAACGTGCGTCGCTCATCGTGTTCGCTCTCCGCTTTCTCTCCGACCGGGGGATCAGTCCTTGACGGCGCCCGCTGTCACACCGGCAGCCACGTAGCGTTGGGCGAGTACGAGCAGCACGGCGGCGGGGACCGAGGCGACGA
>DASZXM010000038.1:0-1996 GCA_035546415.1 Pseudonocardiaceae bacterium | reverse complement strand
CGAAACCGGGCAGGGGTGACCTCCTGCCGTGTTCCGGGCGGGTTCGACCCGGTGACCAGCACGAACCCCCGCCCGATCACCGACCGGGTAGGGGTTCACCGGACCGCTCGGCGCATCCGACGACCTGCCGACCGGCCGGCCCGCCGGTGCCGCGACCCGGACGCCGACCGATCGGCTTGGCTGTACGCCGCGACGAAGTGGCGCGTCACGGGTCCACCGGACCGGCCCTGCTGTGTGCGGTGACCTGGCCGAAACCGCTCAGCTCACCGGGCAGCGCGGCACTGACCGCCACCAGTGCGTCCCAGCCGGACAGCCGGCAACTCCTGACGTGCACCCGCATCCGGTCGGCCACCCAGGTCGCCCGTGTGCAGGCCGCTTCCTGGCCGTAGGGCGTGTAGGCGGCAGCCGCGAGGGCGGCCAGGTCGGCAGCCGCGATGGTGCGGTGGCGTGTCTGGACGACAGCGCCGCACACCAGTACGACGGCAGCCACCAGGCACAACACGGCGATCCCACCGACCGCCCAGATCGTCGCCGACCCGCGGTCATCCGACGTGCCCGCCCGACCGCTCATCGACCGTCACCTCCCGTTGGGCGCGGCAACCGATCAGGGGTGCTATCAGTTGCCGTACCAGCACCGGCCGGTGGTCCGGTCGGTGCCCCAGTTGGTGGTCCGGTCGGTGTTCCGGTCGGCTCGCTGTCGGCGGAATTCGGTTCCCGCACAGCGAAAGCGTCAGCACTGACATGAATACCGGGGATGAGCCCGGCGTCGGGTCCGCGCACGGCGGCCGTGATTTCGTCGCCCCGGGTGGCGACGGACAAGGTGGCGCCAGGTGCGATCGCGGCGACGGCGCCCGCGGCACGGGCCCCGTCTCCCCGCGCGACCAGCCGGGCGGCTTCCCGAGCGGCGTCCGTGCACCGGATCTGGCTCAGGACCAGCGACATGCCGGACAGCACCATCGCCAGCACCGTGACGAACGCACACAACGAGATCGCCGCCTCCACGGTGACCATGCCGTGATCACGCGTGTCGCCCAGCCGACCAGATGCGTGACCGGTTGCGCCGTCGGCCGCACGGTCGCGTGTGCGGCTGGACGCGCGGTTCGGTCGGCCCGGTCGGCCCGGTCGGTTCGGTCGGCTCGGCTGACTCGGTGGGTTCGGCTGACTCGGTGGGCTCGGTCGACTCGGTGGGCTCGCCCGGCTGGTCGCGGGCATCAGAACTTCACCGACAGGGCCTTGCCCACCAGTGAGCCGAGCCCGGAGACCACCGACGAACCGGTGACCACCCCGTACAACACGGCCGCGAAGGCGGCTGCCGCGACCGTGCCGACGGCGTACTCGGCGGTGCTCATGCCGCCGTCCGGGATCAGCCGGGCGACCTGTCGGACGATGAACTGTCGAACGTGTCGGAACACTGTCCTTCTCCTTATCTCTTGTGCGCGCCGTCGCCGGCACGCTTGTCCACTGTGGACGCTTTGGTCACCACGTGGCGATGAGCCGCGTGGCGAGCCCGATCACGACCGGCACCACGCCGATGCAGAGGAACGCCGGCAGGAAGCACAGCCCGAGCGGTCCGGTGACGGCCACGGCCGCCCGCTGGGCGCGGGCTTCGGCCAGGTCGTCGGCACCCGCCCGGACCCGTGCGGCGAGTCCTTCGGCCACGGCGGCGAGTGCGGCGCCGGAGCGCGCACTGCGCCGCGCTCCCCTGGCCAGCTCGGCGGTGAGCGGTTCGGCGAGCGCGGGTGCCCACGCGGCCACCGGGTCGGCGCCGAGTGCGAGCAGCTCGGCCGTGTGCCGCAGGGCGTCGCCGGCCTGGCGGGGCGCCTCGGTCGCGACCGCCTGCACGGCCACCGGGACCGTGAGCCCGCTGCGCAGACACGCGGCGAGCAGGTCCCAGCAGCTGGCCAGTTGCAGCGGGTCCCGTGCGTCCGCGCGCCGGGCACGCAGCTTCGCGACCAGCGGAGCGACCCTGCGGTGTGCCAGCAGGCGCCGCCCACCG
>DASZXM010000037.1:0-8845 GCA_035546415.1 Pseudonocardiaceae bacterium | reverse complement strand
GCCACGTGGTTGTGCAGCACGGCGGCGATGATCGGTTCCGCGATCACCGTGTACACCAGCAGCAGCACGATCGAGCCGGTCGTCGACCCGAGCAGCGCTCCGACGCCCAGACCCAGCAGCGTCCACAGGATGCTGGCGATGATCGCGGCGATGGCCAGCAGCAGGAAGCCCGAACCGCCCGGCAGGTAGTTGCCGCTCGAACCGGCGAGCGTGCCGAGCATCGTGACGCCCGCGATGAGCACGCCGTAGATGGCGCCCCACGCGACGTACGTGATCGCCTTGGCGCCCAGCATGGTCGACCGGGTCGGTGCCGTGAGGAAGCTCGTCGTGATCGTCCTGCGGTGCAGTTCCGACGCAAGGCCCAGCGCACCGAACAGCATCGGGAAGATCGTCGTGATGTTGATGCCCCGGGACAGCGCGAACACCGACCACGGCACGTCCTGGAACGTCAGGCCAGCATGCTGGAACACCGTGTTGTCGCGGACGGACTCACCGATGCTGTTGATGATCTTCGCTGTCACGAACGACCAGCCGAAGCCCAGCGCCGCCGCCGGGATCAGCAGCGCCCACCACACCTTCGTGGAGAGGACCTTGCGGAACTCCGCCTTGATCAGCCCGCCCATCAGTTGTCACTCCCCGTCGTGCCGGTGTTGTCCTGCGGTGGCGGCGCGTACGGCGACGGCGGCGGCTGGTACGGCGGTGCCGGCTGGTACGGCTGCGGGAACGGCTGGGACTGCGGGTTCTGCTGCGGCACCTGGTCCTGCACGGGTTGCGGCTGGTACACCGGCTGCTGCTGGTACTGCTGCTGCTGGTACTGCTGCTGCTGGTACTGCGGTTGGTACTGCTGCTGTTGCTGCGGGTCGGGCTGCTGGCCCGGCAGGTACGCGACCGACTGCTGGTACTGCTGCGGCTGTTGGTACTGCTGCTGCTGGAAAGGCTGGCTCGGCGGCGGGGGCGGCGGGGCACCCCAGCCGGGCGCGCCGTAGGCGTTCTGCGGCGGCTGGTTGGTCAGCGCGAAGTACAGCTGTTCGAGGTTGACCTTCTCCTCCTCGATGCCGTACACCGACACGCCGGCCTGCAGCGCGATGTCCGCCACCTGCTTGGCCTGCACGCCACCGATCGCCAGCCGGCCGTCGGGCTGGGGCTCGATGTTGTAGATCTCCGCGTCGTGCAACGCCTTCGTCAGCGCCGCCGCGTCCGCGGGCTGCACCAGCACCCGCTGCTGCTGCGACTTGCGCAGGTGGTCCAGCGGGCCGTTGAACATCGTCTGGCCACGGCTGATGATGATCACCTGGTCGACCGTCTGCTCCACCTCGGCCAGGATGTGGCTGGAGATCAGCACCGTGCGGCCGCTGCGGGCGAACGACTGGAGGAACTGCCGCAGCCACGCGATGCCCTCCGGGTCCAGGCCGTTGGCCGGCTCGTCGAGCACCAGGATCTGCGGGTCGCCCAGCAGTGCCGTGGCCAGTGCCAGGCGCTGCTTCATGCCCAGGGAGAACGCGCCCGCGTTGCGGTTCGCCGCCGCGCCCAGGCCGACCAGTTGCAACACCTGGTCGGCGCGGGCGTCCGGGACGCCGATCGCCGCGCAGTACACCCGCAGGTGGTCGCGGGCGGTGCGCTTGGGGTGGAAGCCCTGCGACTCCAGCACGGCGCCGACGACGCGCGCCGGCTGGCCGAGCCGGCTGAACGGCTGGCCGTTGATCGTGGCCACACCGGACGTCGGGCCGACCAGGCCGAGCAGCATGCGCAGCGTCGTCGTCTTGCCCGCGCCGTTCGGGCCGAGAAAGCCGGTCACCGACCCCGGTTCCACCGTGAAACTCAGGTTCTGCACCGCCGTGACCGGGCCGAACTGTTTCGTGATGCCCTGCACCGTGATACGGCCGCTGCCGTCGTGCACGCGTCCTCCCGGTCAAGATGCCGCTCGTGTGTGCGGGTCATCCTGCCCTACTCGGATGCGACGTGTGGGCCAGACGTGGATAAACGTGAGATCGGGGAGAGTCAGGGGAGTGTCAGGGGGTGTCCGCCGCGCGGTCGCGGCGGCGACGGACGTGCCGCCGGCGCTGCTCGGGAAGGCCGTCGCCGATCAGATGGTCGTACGCCATGGTCCACACCTTGCACGGCCATCTGCGGCGGCGTAACCGTGCCGGGCACGCCGTGCAGCGGCCGTCCTCGCCGGGTTGATGGACCGTCAGCAGCAGGCGCCAGCCGTCGGCGAGGCGGTGCAGTTCGGTGCGGGCCAGGGGGACCAGGGAGTCGGGCTCGCCGTGCTGGGCCACGTCGTCCAGCATCGCGAGTTGGCGCAGCACCGCCGCGCGCATCGACTCGTCCGTCGACTTCGGCTTCATGGTCGGCACCGCCGCCTCCCGCTCAGTCCGGGGTGTCCGTCGTCGCGGCGGCCCTCGCCAGGGCCGTACCGAGCAGGCGGGTCTGGTCGGCCGACAGCACCGCGGACTCGCCCGGCGGGGCGACCACCACCACCCGTCCGCGTGTGACGACCACGTTCATCGCACGGCATCGCCCGAACGGGTCGGCGCACTCCACCCACCAGTGGGACCCGTCCGGCGGATTCACCGCCATTGGAAACGGACCGTGCCCGCCACCGTGGGATCTGTGGCCGGGCGTGGTCTCCGGTTCTGCCACCCTGGCTGTATCGGTCGGCGCGGTGGCGTCCTGCACGGGGTGCGAACCGTTTTCACCCGATCGCGACCACATGGCGCCACCTGGGTGAAGTCACAGGTGACAAAGCGGCATCGGTGAACCGATGCGGTGCGACAGCACCGCTTTGGTGCGCCTAAGCTGTAAGGGGCGACCCGCTCCCAGCGACCCCCAGGCTGGTTGAGCGGGTCGCCCCCTTTCGCGGCCACGTCGCACCGCGACACGGCCGACAAAGGGAGCGAACAGTGGCAGCGGCCGCCGCCGCGCGCCGCTGGAATTGGTACAGACCTCGTTCGGCGGTAGACAACCAGGGCTGATAGCCGGTTGTGACATCGGACAACCCGTGCGTACGCCGTGAACCGCTAATGGGTGAACTCGGAAAGACTCTCGTTTGACTGAACTCTTAGCAAGAGAGTTAAATGTGCGAGGCGATTCACAGGCCGACAGGGAGGTACAGCCGTGCGAGTCATGATCAGCACATCACCCGGAATCGGGCATCTCTACCCGACCGTATCCACCGCCTGGGCGCTGCGCGCCGCGGGTCACGACGTGATCGTGGCCACCGGCGGCAACCAGGATCTGGCCGCACAGGCCGGTCTCCAAGCCGTCGACGTGGCCCCCGGCGTGGACTTCAAGTCCGTCTTCACGGAATTCTTCGTGCGCGAGCACTCCGGCCAGGTGCCCACGGCCGAGCCGATCAAGCAGCCCACCGACTTCGACTTCGTCGGCAAGCTGTTCGCGCACGTCAGCTCGCAGGCCACCGACGGCACCGTCCGCATCGCACGGGCGTGGCGCCCGGACGTCGTGCTGTTCACCCCGCTGCAGGCCGCGGGCCCGCTGGCCGCCCAGGTCGTCGGCGTGCCGGCGATCATGCACGGCATCGGCATCGGCCACACCGCCGCGCTGGCCACCCTGCTGGCCGGGCACTTCGCCGGCGAGTACGAACGCTACGGCGTCACGTCGACCACCCCGGCCGCCGTCATCGACGTCAGCCCGCCGAGCATGCGCACCAGCGACGACGGCTGGTCGATGCGCTACGTCCCCTACAACGGCGGCGCCGTGCTGCCCGACTGGGTGCACGAGCCGCACGACCGCCCGCTGGTCACCGTGACCCTCGGCTCGGTCGTGCCGCAGATGGCCGGCATGGGCGTGCTCCAGCCGTTCGTCGAGGCGGCGGGCGAGGCCGACGCCGACTTCGTGATCACCCTCGGCGGCGCCGACCCGACCGCGTTCGGCACGCCGCCGGCCAACGTGCGGCTGATGGACTGGGTGCCGTTCAACGCGCTGTTCGCGGCCAGCGACGCCGCCATCCACCACGGCGGCGCGGGCACCACGCTCACCGCGCTGGACGCCGGCCTGCCGCAGTTGGTCCTGCCGCAGGGCGCCGACCAGTTCGTCAACGCGGCGGCCGTCGCCAAGTCCGGCGCCGGTGCCGTGGTGCAGCCCCAGGATCTGGACGGTGAGCGCATCGCCGAACTGCTGTCCGACACGCCGATGCGGCACGCCGCGGAGGCCGTGTCCGCCGAGATGGCGGGCCAGCCGGCACCCGCCGACATCGTTCCCCGGATTATCGCGCTCGCCAGCTGATCGACGGCTCGTTACGGTGTCCATGGACGGGACTCCTCCCGGCTCGTCGGGGATACGAGCCGGGTGGAGTCCCTGGGTTCGCCCGGTATGGCCGCTCAGCGGCGTGTCAGCCCAGCGCGGTGTTCAGGCCCGCGCCGTTGTACGAGCCGAGGCCGGTGACCTCGTCGTAGCCCGTGCCGGCCCGGAACGCGCCGTTGCTGCCCGACGTGATGTCGTGGAACGCCGAGGAATAGCCGCTGCCGCCGGCGATCTGGTACAGCGCCGGGTTGATGTTGCCCGAGCCCTTACCCGCGGCCGCGTCGTGCAGTGCGGTGAAGCCGGCCCACATCGGCGCCGCGCAGCTCGTGCCGCCGTACTCGACCCAGCTGCCCGCCGAGTAGATGGCGTAGCCGGTGCTCGGGTTGGCGTCGGCCGACACGTCCGGCACGGTCCGCTTGCCGTTGGAGCCCTGCTGCCAGCTCGGCGCGCTGAACACGGTGGACACGCCACCGCCGGAACCGCTCCACGCCGTCTCCGACGAGCGCGACGTGCCCGACAGGGTCAGTGACGTGCCGCCGACACCGCTGACGTTCGGGTCGGACGCCGGGTAGTCGACTGCCTGGCTGCCGTCACCGCAGTCGTCGGAGCCGCTGTCCCCGGACGCGGCGTAGAACGTGATGCCCTCGGCGACACCCTGCGCCAGCGCGTTGTCGGTGCCCGTCGTGGTGGCCGACGAGCTGTCCGTCTCGCACAAGCCCCAGGAGATCGACGTCACCGACACCTTGTCGTCGGACGCGATCTTCGCGGCCATGTCGATCTGGCCCTGGTCGGAGTTGGGCGCCTCGTACACGTACGTGCTCACTGCCTTGGCCATGGCCTGGACGATCTCGATGTCCAGTTCCACCTCGCCCTGCCCGTCACCGGGCGACGAGTCGTAGTTCGCGCCGTCCACCGACACCGTGGTCGGTGCGGACGAGCCCAGGCCGAAGTAGCTGTCGTACTGCGAGACGTTGGACTTCTGGTAGCCGTCGAACTCCCACAGCGCGACCGACTGGCCGCTGCCGTCGCCCAGCGACGTCGTCTCGTAGGCGTTGTGCAGTTGGGTCGGGTTGAACCCGCTGGGAGCCCGCTTGCGCGCCTCCGGCACTGCCGTGGTGTGCCGGACGGCGTGGTTGTCCAGGCCCACCACGCCCTGCACGACACCGGCGATGCCGGCGGGCACCTGGGGCGCGGACTCGTTGGCGTAGAACGTCCGGCCGTTCTGCGTGTACTCGCCGAAGGCGGTGTCGAACGCCTTGCTGACGGCGGCCACCGAACCGGTCGCGTCGACGACGTCCCGGTTGCCCGAGACGTTCGTCACCCGCAGGCCGTGCGTGGTGAGGAAGTCCCGCACGGCGGCCACGTCGCCGGTCGTCGGCGAGTACTTCGCCTCGAACTGGGCCGGCGTGAGGAAATGGTGGTACAGCGGCGAAGCCGGATCGCTCACCTTGGTAAGGAAGCTGTCCAGATCCGCCTGGTTACGCAGTTTCAGCGCCACCGCGAACGACAGGTCGCCGTTCTGCGGCATGCTGCCGACCCGCGTGCTGTGCGCCAAGGCAGGGTTGACGTTGTGTGGGATCGCCACCAACGGTGTCGTGCTCGCACTTGCCGAGCCGGCCAGCGCCACGCACGCGACGATCGGCACCGGTGCCACGGCCGCGGCAAGGATGCGCGCGATTTTCTTCACGGTCACTCCCCGACGTAGTGATCTTTCGGACCACCGGAAATTACGTCGGATTGACAAAACGGGTCAATGCGGAGTTATTCACCTGTTTATCGGCCCCGACGATGGGCTGATCGGCGCCCTGCCTTCGTCGTAGGCCAAATGGAAAAAGATGCCTCCCGGTCCGAGGAGGTGAGGTCGGACCGGGAGGCATCCATCGGCGTCCGGCGACGCCGGGGTGTCGGCAGCCGGGGGGAGTCAGCCGCCGAGCGCGCTGGCGAGTGCAGCGCCGTCATAGGAACCGAGGCCGGTCACCTCGTCGAAGCCGGTGCCCGCGGCGAAGGCGCCGTTGCTGCCCGACGTGATGTCGTGGAACGCGGTGCCGCCGTTGCCGCCCGCCCCGATCGCGTAGAACTTCGCGTTGCCGTTGCCCAGGTTCGCGCCGGCCTTCGCGTCGTACAGCGCGGTGAACCCGGCCCACATCGGTGCCGCGCAGCTGGTGCCGCCGAAGACGTCCCACTGGCCGGCGGAGAAGATCGCGTAGCCGGTGTTCGGGTCGGCGTCCAGCGAGACGTCCGGCACCAGGCGCTTGCCACCCTGCTGCTGGTAAGCGGGTGCGGCGAACACCGTGGACGACCCGCCGCCCGAACCGCTCCACGCGGTCTCCGAACCGTACGCGCCGTCGGCGCCCGCGGTCAGCGACGTGCCGCCGGTGCCCGTGACGTTCGGGTCGGACGCGGGGTAGTCCACGCCCTGGCCGCCGTTGCGGCAGTCGTCCGAACCGCTGTCACCGGAGGCGGCGTAGAAGCTGATGCCCTCGGCGGCGCCCTGCTGCAACGCGTTGTCCGTGCTGGTGGTCGTGGCCGGTGAGCTGGCCGCTTCGCACGCGCCCCACGAGATCGACGTCACGGACACCTTGTCGTCGGACACGATCTGGTTGGCCATGTCGACCTGGCCCTGGTCGGAGTTGGGTGCCTCGTAGACCAGCGTGTTCGCGGCCGGTGCCATCGCCTGGACGAGTTCGACGTCCAGTTCCACCTCGCCCTGGCCCTGGCCGGGCTGCTGGTCGAAGTTCGCGCCGTCCACGGACACCGTCCGCGGCGCGGGTGCGTTGATGTCGAACTGCTGGTCGTAGGAGGCGATGTTCTGGGCCTGGTAGCCGTCGAACTCCCACAGCGCGACCGTCTGCCCGGCGCCGTCGCCCAGCGACGTCGTGTCGTAGGCGCTGCGCAGTTGCTGCGGCGTGAACCCGTTCACGGCGGCCTGCGCCCTGCCGTGGTGGCGGTGCGGCCTGGCGTTGGACGGCATCGCGTACGAGTGCCGCACGGCGTGGTTGTCCAGGCCGGAGATGCCGGCCACGACACCTGCCACGTCGGCCGGCATCGTCGGCGCGGCGTCGTTCGCGTAGAACTCCCGGCCGTTCTGCTGGTACTCGCCCATGTGCGTGGCGAACGCGTTGTCGACCTGGCTGACCGGACCGGTGACGTCGACCACTTGCCGGTTCGCGGACACGTCCTTGACCGAGAGTCCCTGCGCCGTCAGGAAGTCGGTGACCTTCGCCACGTCGGCCTGGCTCGGGCCGTACCGCGCGGTGAACTCCGCGGGCGTCAGGTAATGGTGGTACAGCGCGGACTTCGGGTCGCTCACCTGTGCCAGGAACTGCTGCAAGCCGGCTTCGTCGTGCAGTTTCAGCGAGACAGCAAGTGACATCCGGTCGTCGGCCGGCATGTCGCCCATCCTGGTGCTGTGCCGCACGGCCGGATTCACGTTGTGCAGCATCGCGACCAGCGGCTGGTTGCCCAGGTGCGTGTTCTCGTTGGAGGCGTTCGCGGAGTTGGCCAGCACCACGCCGGCCACGATCGGCACCGGAGCCGCGACGGCGGCCAGGATGCGTAAGGCTTTCTTCACGTGTCACTCCCACAGTGATTTGTCTGCGCGGTGACCGGAACGTTATTGGTCCGTGATCGTGGGCGTCAACGAACATTTCTTCACGTTGTGGCCGGACTCGTCTTGCTCAACTGTTGAAATCGTTAAGATGTGAGACACGGGTAAAAGTGAAGGGCCGGTGGATTGTCCACCGGCCCTTCAGCACCGCTGGTTGGTCTAGTGCAGCACGTCCGCCAGCGGCGTGTGCGCGAGGCCGTGCGCCTCGGCCACCGGCTGGTTGACCAGCTGGCCCGCGTGCGTGTTCAGGCCCAGCGCGAGCGCCGGGTCGGCGGCCAGTGCGGCCTGCCAGCCGTGTTCGGCGATGGCGACGGCGTAGGGCAGCGTCACGTTCGTCAGCGCGTACGTCGACGTGCGCGGCACGGCGCCGGGCATGTTCGCCACGCAGTAGAAGACGGAGTCGTGGACGGCGTACGTCGGGTCGTCGTGCGTCGTCGGGTGCGAGTCGGCGAAGCAGCCGCCCTGGTCGATCGCGATGTCCACCAGCACCGAACCCGGCTTCATGGTGGCCACGAGGTGGTTGTCCACCAGCTTGGGCGCCTTCGCGCCCGGCACCAGCACGGCGCCGACCACCAGGTCCGCCTCCCGCACGGCCTGCTCGATCGCGTACCGGTTGGACGTGACGGTGCGCAGCCGGCCCTGGAACTGGTGGTCGATCTGCCGCAGGCGGTCCACGTTGGTGTCCAGCACCTCGACGTCCGCGCCCATACCGACGGCCACGGTCGCCGCGTTCAGCCCGGCGACACCGCCGCCGATCACCACGACCCGCGCCGGATGCACGCCGGGCACGCCACCGGGCAGCACGCCCCGGCCGCCGGACGGCTTCATCAGCGCGTACGCGCCCACCTGCGGTGCCAGCCGGCCGGCCACCTCGGACATCGGCGCCAGCAGCGGCAGCGCGCCGCCCGCCGTCTGCACGGTCTCGTAGGCGACACCGGTCGTGCCGGAGTCCAGCAACGCCCTGGTCAGCGCCTCGTC
>DASZXM010000036.1:0-12561 GCA_035546415.1 Pseudonocardiaceae bacterium | reverse complement strand
ACGTCCCGGCGCACGTTCTACGAGCACTTCGCCGACAAGGAAGCGTGCTTCGTCGCGCTGGTGACCGACGCGAACACCCTGACGATCCGGCAGATTGCGGCGGCCGTCGACCCCATGGCTCCCTGGGAACACCAGGTGCGGCAGGCCGTCGAGGCGTGGATCATATCCGCGCAGGCCGCCCCGGAGATCACGCTGAGCTGGATCCGGGACGTGCCGTCGCTCGGCGCCGCTGCCCGCGCGTTGCAGCGGGACGTCATGGAGGCGTTCATCGCCATGATCCAGACGCTGTGCGACACCGAGGAGTGGCGCGCGGTCGGCACCGTGCCGGTCCCCCGCCAGCTCGTGATCATCCTGCTCGGCGGCCTCCGTGAACTGATCGCCACCACCGTCGAGGACGGCGGCCGGGTCGGCGACATCACCGAGACGGCGGTACAGGCGTCGATCGCCCTGCTGGGCACGTGCCGCCGGCCGGTCGTGTAACGGCCCGAGCGGGCACATCCCTCCGATCTGCGGGTTTGTCGATCACCCCGGCGAACCTAGGATCGGCGCGGCGCATGTCGCGCCGCTCGACGGAGGTGCATTCGATGAATCGATTAGGGATCCGCGCCGGTCTGTTCGCGATCGTCGTCGGAGCCGTCGTGCTGGTCGGCCAGCCGGCGGTGGCGGCCCAGCCGACCGGGCACACCGTGCCCAACCCGTTGCTGAAGGAGCAGTTCGCCGCGGGCGACGACGACAACAACGGCGACGACCCCGCCGTGTCGGCGTTGTGCCAGAGCTACCTGGGTCAGCCATCGCCCTACCGCGCGCTCACGCCGAACGTGGACACCATCTCGAACGACGGCGTGAACCCGGTCGGCAGCCAGGAGGGTTGCAGCACGGCGCAGAACGAGACCACGGTCGCCGTGAATCCGTACAATCCACGCAACATCGTCGCCGGCTCGAACGACTACCGGTTGTTCAACTCGCGGGAGAACCGGAACGACGCGTCCGGCTGGTCGTACACGTCGATGGACGGCGGTCGGACGTGGAAGGACGTCGAACTGCCCAAGCTGAACTTCCAGACCGGGGCCGCGGCTCCGCTGTCGTACATGGACTCGGCAGGCGATCCGTCGATCACGTTCGGGCCGTACAACACCGTCTACTACTCCACGCTGGTGTTCAGCCGGGCCGCCGTGCCGCAGGACCAGCAGTCGGCCAGCGGCATCGCCGTGTCCGTGTCGCACGACGGCGGCCTGCACTGGGGCGCACCGGCCATCGTCCACCTGGACGGTGTCACGTCAGCCGGGACGCCCACACCGACATCCATCTTCAACGACAAGGAATGGGTCGCCGCCGATCCCCGGTCGGGCACCGTGTACGTCACCTGGACCCAGTTCACCTACGACGCATCCGGCAACTTCGTCGACTCGCCGGTCGTCGTGTCCGTGTCGCACGACTTCGGCCGGCACTGGTCGGGAATGCGGCAGGTGTCGCCGTCGATGGACGGGTTCACCGGTGGGATCACGTCGTTCGGGTCCGGCTCGAACCCCCAGGTCGCCAACGACGGGACGCTGTACGTCGCCTACGAGACGTCCGTGTGCCGGACGGCGGCGTGCGACGACCCGAGTGACCACGACGCCGTCGTGATGGCCGTGTCCAAGGACGGCGGCCGGACGTTCCGCAACACCGAGGTCGGCCTCGACTTCGACTTCCCGTTCAACGACGACGTCGGCAACAACGTGTTGACCGGGGAGAACTTCCGGATCAACAGTTTCCCGCAGCTCGCCTACGACCGGGTGACCGGCCGACTGTGGGTGACGTGGGCCGACGACCGCGACGGCGAGTACGCCAACGGCCAGTCGGTGCGCAGCAACGGTGACGTGTTCCTGGCCGGTTCCACCGACGGCCGGCACTGGTCGCGTGCCAGCCGGATCGGCACCGGCAGCGACGAGGTGTTCCCCGCCGTCGCCGCGCTGGCCGGCCACGTGGGCGTCACGTTCTACACGCGGCACTACGACCCGAACGGGATCGGCCTGGACTACGCCTACGTCCTGGGCGCGAAGGGTGCGGTGCGGCGGATCACCACCGAGACGTCGAACCCACAGGTCCAGTTCCCGGGCATCGGCGAGGAGAGCGGCGAGACGCTGCAGGGCGAGTTCATCGGTGACTACACGGCGGTCGCCGTGGGTGCCGACTTCCGGATTCATCCGATGTGGACGGACTTCCGGGGCCTCCCGGGCACGACGTCACCGAACCAGGACGTCGTGACCCAGTCCCTGTCGATCGTGCACTGACCGCGACGACGGGGTCTCCGGCCCACCCTCGGGTGCGCCGGAGACCCCGTTGGCAGGTCCCGCTCAGGCCGGCCAGCCCGCCGCGACCAGCGCGCGACGGGTCAGCACCCGGGCCAGGTGGCGGCGGTACTCCTGGTCGGCGTGCATGTCCTGGATCGGCTGGGTCCCCTCGGCCGCCAGTTCGGCGGCCGCGGTGGCCGACGCGCCGTCGGCCAGTGCCGCCTCGGTCGCGGTCGCCCGGATCGGGGTCTGGCCCATGTTGGCCAGGGCGACCCGGCCGGCAACGGTGGCCACGGCGACGATCGCCCAGTCGTTGGCCCTGCGCACGAACTTCTCGTAGTGCCAGCCCGTCGGGCCCGTGCGCGGGACGCGGACCTCCACCAGCAACTCCCCCGGCCGCAACGCCGTCTCGAAGTAGCCGGTGAAGAAGTCGGCCGCGGCGATCTCCCGGCGGCCGGCGGGCCCCTGCGCGACGAGCACGGCGTCGGACGCGGCCACGGCGGTCGGCAGGTCGGCCGCCGGGTCGGCGTGCGACAGCGAGCCACCGATCGTGCCGCGGTGGCGGATCTGCGGATCACCCACGTGAGCCGCGACGTTCGCGACCAGCGGCGCCTGTTCCCGCAGCACGTCGGAGTCGACGAGGTCGCAGTGCCGGGTCAGGGCGCCGATCGCGACCATGTCGCCGTCGACCCGCACGTACGACGTGCCGGGCAGCTTCCGGATGTCGATCAGCACGGTCGGGAACGCCAGGCGGAGCTTCATCATCGGCAGCAGCGAATGGCCACCGGCGAGAAGTTTCGCGTCGTCGCCGTGTTCGGCGAGCAGGCTGATCGCCTCGTCCACCGAACCGGCTCGCACGTAGTCGAACGCTGCCGGAATCATGCGCCCACCACCATCGTCGTCGCCACAGCAGCCGCCCGACCGCCCTCGCACGTCACCCACATCACGCGCTCACCGCCATCACCGCCGACGCCCGCACGCCGGGCCGGGCCAACTCGCGCAACGCCAACGCCCGCGCCCCCGGCGAGACCAACTCGCCCACCCCCGACACCCGCACGCCCGGCCAGGCCAACTCGCCTCACTCGCCCACCGCCATCGTCTCCGCCGCCGCGAGCGCCGCCCGCACGATGTTGTGGTAGCCGGTGCACCGGCACAGGTTGCCCTCCAACGCCTCCCGGACCTGGCGTTCCGTCGGCGCCGGGTTCTCCGCCAGCAGGCCGGCCGTCGCCATCACCATGCCGGGCGTGCAGAAACCGCACTGCAGGCCGTGTTCGGCGCGGAACGCCGACTGGACCGGGTGCAGTCCGTCCGGCCCGGACCGGGTCGCCGCCAGGCCCTCCAGCGTGGTGACCGACGAGCCGTCGGCCTGCACCGCGAGCACCGTGCAGGACTTCACCGACTCACCGTCCACCAGCACGGTGCACGCGCCGCAGGACGTCGTGTCGCAGCCGATGTTGGTGGCCGTCAAGCCGCACACGTCCCGCAGGTAGTGCGCCAGCAGCGTGCGCGGCTCGACGTCGTCCGTGCGGGACTCGCCGTTGACCGTGATGGACAGCCGCATCAGTGCTCCGTTCCCTTCGTTCCCCGCGCTTCCCGGATCGCCGACCAGACGCGCATCGAACTGGTGGGCATGTCGATGTGCCGCACGCCCAGGTGTGCCACGGCGTCGATCACCGCGTTCTGCACCGCAGGGGTCGAACCGATCGAGCCCGCCTCGCCGATCCCCTTGGCGCCCAACGGGTTGTACGTCGTCGGCGTCTCCGTGGTGACCAGTTCGAAGCTCGGCACCTCCGTCGCCGACACGATCGGGTAGTCCGCGAACGTGGTCGTCGTGGGGTTGCCGTCCTCGTCGTAGCGGACCTCCTCCAGCAGCGCCTGCGCCGCGCCCTGCGCCAGCCCGCCGTGCCGCTGGCCCTCCGCGATCAGCGGGTTGATCACGACCCCGGCGTCGTCCAGCGCGACCAGCCGGATCAGCTCGGCACGGCCGGTCTCCACGTCCACCTCGGCCACCGCGACGTGCGCGCCGAACGGGTACGTCGCGCCCGGCGCGCGGAAGACCGTGCGCACCCGCAGCGGTTCGCTCTCCGCGAGCGACGCGAACGTGACACCCGTGCCGGGTACGCCACGCACCGCGAGACCGGCATTGGCATGGTCGACGACCAGGTCGTCCGGCGACACCTCAAGCTGGTCAGCGGCCCGCGACCTGGCCATGTCGATCAGCTCCAGGGCCGCCTGGCGGACGGCCGCACCGCCCTGCTGCAAGCTGCGCGAACCGCCCGTGCCGCCGCCTTCGGGCACCAGGTCGGTGTCGCCCCAGCGGACCGTGATCCGGTCCATCGGAATGCCCAGTTCCTCGCTGGCCAGCATCGCCCACACCGTCGAGTGGCCCTGGCCGTGCGGTGACGTGCCGGTCAGGATCGTCGCCGACCCGTCCGGGTGCACCTCGACGGTCGCGTTCTCCTGAGACGCCCCCGCCTCGCCGCCACCGCCGGTGATCTCCACGTAGACGGACAGGCCGATGCCCAATTGCTTGACGTCGCCGTTCGCCCGGCGCCGCGCCTGCTCCTGGCGCAACCCGGCGTAGTCCGCGGCGGCGAGGACCGTGTCCAGGGCCATCGCGTAGTCGCCGGAGTCGTACGCCGCGCCGCCCTTGCTGGTGATCGGCTCGGTGAACGCGGGCAGCAGGTTGCGCCTGCGCACCTCGGCCGGGTCCGCGCCGATCTCGGCGGCGAACAGGTCCATCGCCCGTTCGATCGCGGCGGTCGCCTCGGGGCGGCCCGCTCCCCGGTACGCGCCGACCGGCGTCGTGTTGGTGACGACACTGCGATAGGACAGTTCCAGCTTGTCGATGTCGTACACACCCGGCGCCATCAGCAGGGTGAGCGTCGGCAGGAACGCGCCGATCCTCGGGTAGGCGCCGCTGTCCTGCAGCACGTGCAGCCGGTACGCGCGGACGCGACCGGTGCGGTCGCCGCCGATCGTCACGGTCTGCACCTGCGCCCGGCCGTGGGTCATCCCGACCATGTTCTCCGAGCGCGTCTCCACCCACCGGGCCGGCCGGCCGACGTGCCGGGCGATCCAGCTGACCACGCCCGCTTCCGGGTCGACACCGAACTTCGCGCCGAACGCGCCGCCGACGGCGGGCGTGATGACCCGGACCTGTTCGACCGGCAGGCCGAGCACGGCGGCCAGGCCGCGCCGGGTGCCCTGGGCGCCCTGGTTCGGGATCCACGCGGTCAACCGGTCGTCGTCGCCCCACACGGCAGCGGCGGCCCGCACCTCCAGCGGCGCGACGGCGACCCGCTGGTTGAGGATCTCGCCGGTCACGACGACCTCGCAGTCGGCGAAGATGTCGCCGTCCGGCTCGGCGGCGCGGGAGCACACCTCGTTGGTGCTGACGTCCGGGAACAGCAGCGTCTCGTCCCTGGTCGCGGCCTTCGGGTCGACCACGACGGGCAGCGGCTCGTAGTCGACCTCGACGAGTTCCGCGACGTCCTCGCCGGCGTGCCGGCCGTCGGTGAGCACGGCGGCCACCGGTTCGCCGACGTACCGCACCGTGTCGACGGCCAGCAGCGGCTGCGCCATACCGGCCGGGAAGTTCGGCATCATCGGCTTCGCCGCCGGCAGGTCGGCCAGGTCGGCGGCGGTGATCACGCCGACACACCCGTCGGCGGCGAGCGCGGCACTCGCGTCGATCGACGTGATCGTCGCGTGTGCCACGGGCGCCCGCACGAACGTCACCCATACGGCACCGGCCAACCGCTCGTCGACGATGTCGTCCGTGTACACGGCACCGCTGGTCAGGAAGCCGGGATCTTCCACACGCCGCACCCGGGTACCGAGGATGCTCCCCTTCGGCAGGTCAACAGCAGTCACGGCGACACCTCCGGCATGGGCGACCTCCCTTGTCACGCACCTCCCGACTCTATCCCTGGAGTTCGTCCAGCATGGAACAACCGGCCGGCCGGCGCGGCTACGCGAACAGGTCGGGGCGTCGGGCCGCCAGTGCGATCAGTCCGCCCGCTTCCAGCATCTCCACCAGGAACGGGTCGGCCGGTTTGCCCGTCGCCGTGGCGCCCGTGGCCACGTTGGTGACCGTGCCCGTGGCGAGGTCGACGCGCAGCCGGTCACCCCTCGTGGCCAGTTCCGTGATGCCCTCCACCTCCAGTGCCGGCAGCCCCACCTCGAAACAGTTGCGGTAGAACGTGCGTGCCAGGCTCTCCGCGACCACGCAGCCGATCCCGGTGGCCTGTAAGGCCTTCGTCGCGATCGCCCGGCCGGACGACTGGCCGAAGTGCCTGCCGGTGACCACGATGTCACCCGGCCGCACCGCGGCCGGGAACTCCGGATCGAGATCCTCCAGCACGTGCTTGACGATCTCGGTCATCGGCTCGAACACGTACTTGGACTTCACCAGCCGGTCGGTCGGGATGTTGTCGCCGAACGTCCAGCACGGGCCCTCGAACCTCACCGGGCACCCTCCTCACTGATCACGCCCGCCACGGCCGACGCCGCGACCGTGGCCGCCGACGCCAGGTACATCTCCGCGTTCGGGCTGCCGTTGCGGCCGGGGAAGTTCCTGGCGTGAGTGGAGATCATCGCCTCGCCGGGCGCCAGCGCGCCCATGTTGTAGGCCTGGTTGGAGCCGGTGCTCGGCGGGAACCATGTCGCACCCGCCTCGTGCAGCGCCAGCACCAGGCCCTGCCGCGCGGCCGCCGCGAACACCTCCCGGCTGGAGGGCACCAGGTTGAACCGCACGTCCGGGTGCACCCGCCGGCCGGCCAGCACCGCCGCCGCGGCTTGGAAGTCGGCCAGCCGACCGCCGCCGTGACCGCCCAGTTCCGCCCACTGCACCGACCGGCCGGCCGCCTCGGCCACCGGCACGACGTTGCCCACCGTCGGCGGCCGCGCCACCTGCGGCGCGAGATCGGTGACGTCGAACCGCAGCACCCGGGCCGGGTCGCCGCCGCCGTCCGGCATCGGCCCGGTCAGGCCGCCGGGCAGCGAGCGCACGAACGCCTCCGTGACCGCGTCCGGTTCGACGTAGCCGCACTTGGCACCCAGGTCGACGCACAGCAGCGGGAACAGCCACCGGTCCCAGAAGTCCAGCCCGCGCACGTACGGTCCGGCGAACTCGACGGCCGCGTAGTTCAGCGCTCCCTCACCGATCTCGCCGACCAGCCACAGCGCGACGTCCCGCGGTGTCGTGCCCGGCGGCGGCGTGCCGTCGATCTCGACGCGAACCGTCTCCGGCACGGTGAACCACGCCTTGCCGTACGGCAGCACCGTGCCGGCGTGCGAGTCGTTGCCCAGCGCCACGGCCAGCGCGCCGAGCGCGCCGTGCACCGGCGTGTGGCTGTCCGAACCGACCACGATCATCCCCGGCCGCACGAACCCACGCTGCACGGCCACGTGGTGCAGGTTGCCGTTGCCGCAGTCGAACAGGTTGATCCGGTGTTTGCGCGCCCACTCCCGGTTGGACTCCAACACCACGGCCTGCTGCTCGGTGGGCGGCGCGAAGTGGTGGTCGAACACCATCACCACGCGATCCGGATGCCTGATCGGCAGGTTGACCTTCCGGTCGTACACCTCCGCCGTCAGGTAGCCGCTCAGGTCGTGCATGATCAACCGGTCGACCTCGGCGATCACGATCTCCCCCGGCCGCACGGACTTCCGGCCGCTGGCCCGCGCCAGGATCTGCTCGGCCAGGTTCACGCCAGCACCTCCCTCGGGTCGGTGATCACACCGGTGATCGCGGACGCCGCCGCCGTCGCCGGGCTGCTCAGGAAGATCCTCGCCTGGTAGCTGCCCATCCGGCCCTGGAAGTTCCGGTTCGCCGTGGACAGAGTGGCCTCGCCGTCGGCCATGGCGCCGCCGTTGCCGGCACACGCGCCGCACCCCGGGTTGGTGATCATGGCGCCCGCATCGATCAGGGTGGCGAGCACGCCGCTGGTGGATGCCTTCGCCATCACGTCACCGGACGCCGGCGTGACGACGAGCCGGACGCCGTGCGCGATCTTCCGCCCCGCCAGCACCTGCGCGGCGATCGCGAGGTCGTCGTACTTGGCGTTCGCGCACGACCCGATGAACACCTGGTTCAGCCGGGTGCCGGCGACCTCCCGCACGCCGACGACGTTGTCCACCGTGTGCGGCACGGCGATCTGCGGTTCCAGACCCGCGGCGTCCAGGTGCACCGTCCGCAGGTAGGACGCGTCCGGGTCGGGCAGCAGTACCTCGTAGCCGTCCTCCGGCACGCCCGCCGCCGTCAGATACCTGGCCGTCGTGGCGTCCGGCGGGACGAACGCGTTCTTCGCGCCCATCTCCATGGCCAGATTGCAGAACGTCATCCGCTCCGACACCGACGTGGCCTCGACGTACGAACCGCCGAACTCCACGGAGCAGTACGTCAGTCCGTCGGCACCCAGGTCGCCGACGAGCTTCAACATGACGTCCTTGGCGTACGTGCCGACCGGCAGTGTGCCGGTGACGTCCACGCGCACCGACTCCGGCACCTTCACCCACAGTTTCCCGGTGACCCACGCGGCCGTGATCTCACTGAACCCGACACCGGTGCCGAACGCGCCCAGCGCACCGTAGATCGTGGAGTGCGAGTCGGTGCCGATCACGAAGTCGCCCGGCTTGATGTGGCCGTGTTCCATCAGGACGATGTGCGCGATGCCGGCGTTCACGTCGTAGAACGTGCGGATGCCCATCCGGTCGGCGAACTCCCGGCACAACTGGTGGTCGGCGGCTGTCTTCGCGGTCATCGCGGGCGAGATGTGGTCCATCACCATCGCGATGCGGTCCACGTCGTACAGGTCGGTGACGCCCATCTTCTCCAGCGTGCGGATGCACCGCCAACTGGCCGTGTGGCTCATGTAGAGATCCGGGTAGGCGTCCACGATCTGCCCCGGCGCGAGGTCGCGCTCGCCGGAGGCCCGCTCGATCGCCTTCTGCGCAAACGTTTTCCGGGCGGACGTCGTCACGTGCTCACTCCCCTCTGCCGCATCAGGTGCGGGATCAGGCCACCGTCGGCGAGGATGTCGCGCAGCCCCTGCGGGTACGGCGGGAACGGAAAGGATCGGCCGCCGGTCTCGACGCTGCCCGCGTCGTGGTCGACCCACACGTCGTCGCCGTCGGCGATCGCGGTCACGGCGTCCGGGCACTCCACGGCGAGCAACCCGGTGTTGATGGCGTTGCGGAAGAACACGCGGGAGAACGACGCGGCCACCACGGCGGTGATGCCGGCGCCGATCAGACACGTGGCCGCCTGCTCGCGGGCGCTGCCGCAGCCGAAGTTCCGGCCGGCGACCACGACGGCGCTGGCGCGCAGCCGCCGCCGCACGTCCTCGCCGAGCGGTTCGAACGCGTGCTCGGCGAGTTCGGCGGGATCGATGCTGACGAGGTAGCGGCCGGGGATGATCACGTCGGTGTTGACGTTCTCGCCGAACGTGATCGCCCTGCCGCCGACGCGGTGTGTCGTGGTCACGGGCTCGTCTCCTCCAGGAACCAGTCGGTCGGCACGACGTGCCCGAGGCCGCGCTCCTCGGCCAGCCGCAGGGCCCGGGCGCAGACGGCCGCGAACTGCACGCCCATGCCGGTGTTGTTGGCGAAGACCGTCACCTCGTCCCGGTCGGTCCGGCCGGGGGCAGCGCCGCGCAGCACATCGCCGAGTTCACGGATGTCCTCCCACCGCATGCGGCCACGCTGGACCGGGCCGAGGATGTCGAACTGCTTGTCGTGGTGCACCTGTTCCCGGGACAGCACGACGATCCGGTCGGCGCGGTCGAACGTGGCGTCGTCCAGTTCCCGGCGGGTCGCGGTGCCGTCCGGGGACGTGATGGCCGTGACGTGGGTGCCCGGTTCGACCCACGCACCGTCGAAGCACGGGTCCATCGCGGCCGTCGCGCAGGTGACCACCTGGCAGCCGGCGACGGCGTCCCTCGGCTGGTCGACGGCGACGATCTTGCGGCCGGTGCGCTCACTCCACTCCCGCGCGAACTCCTCGCGATGCGCGGCGGTGGGACTGTAGACACGGACCTCCTCGACGGACGGCCGCACCAACAGCAGTGTCTCCAGGTGGGCCTGTGCCTGCCAGCCGGAGCCGAACATGCCGGCCACGGTGACGTCCGGGTTGGCCATCTCCCGGATGCCGAGCGCCGACGTGGCGCCGACCCGCATCTTCTGGATGAAGCTGTCGTGCAGTATTGCCAGGGGTTCCAGCGTGGTCAGGCTGTAGAGCGTGACCAGGCCGACGAACCGGTTGCCCGGCGCGGCCGGGATGAGCCGGCGCCGTTGCACACCGCTGGGCAGGGTCTCCACGCCGGCCAGGTCGGACGTGATGCGCAGCGCCCAGACACCGCTGGACACGTTGCCGCCCTCCTGGGACTTGAACCGGTAGCGGAAACCGGGGTGGCGGGCGTCCTCGACCGGGAAGTAGGTGTGGTTGCGCGGCCGGTTGTGGCCCTTGCCCTCGCTCAGTTCGACGTAGGCGGTGTGCAGGACGTCCAGACACTCCCGCGCGGTGAGGACCTGCTGGATGTCGTCGTTGGACAGGATTCTCATGCCGGACTCCCCGTGGTGAGCGGCGTGGACGGTGCGCCGACGAGCACGGTCTCGGCGACGGCCGCGTAGCCGCCGTCCGGGTACAGCGCGTCGACCGTGATCGCGACCACCGACCCGGCGAGCATCGGTGTGTCGTGGTCGGCGTACTCGCCGTTGGTGGCCAGGTCGGCCTGGTTGGCCCAGCTGACGGTGGCGCCGTCGGGCAGTCCGCCGGCCAGGTCGCTCGTGGTGGCACCGGGTCGGGCGGCGGCCACCGCCGCGTCCAGCGCGGTACGGAGGACGTCGTCGGTCGCACCGGCCAGCCGGCCGGCCTGCAGCCAACCCGTCCGGTACTGGCCGGTGACGTGCAGGCTGACCACCCCATCTGTGGTGGTCGCCGGATGGACGAGCACGTCGAGGAAACCGGCACTGCGCAGCTCCCACTCGACGATGCCGACCCGTTCGGGAACGGACAGACCGTCCACGGTGGCCTTGCTCAGGGCGGTGGCCATGTGCCGACCGCCCCGTTCGAGCAGGGCGAGTTCGGCAGCCGACGGCACGAGGCGCCGCTCGCGGACCAGCCCGCCGAGGCGGCGCACCTGCCACCCGGCGAGTGCGGCGGTGATGTCGGCCTCGACAGCCGCCGGCCACAGCGCGCTCTCCACCAGGCCGACGGTGCCTGCCGGACGACCGTCGAGGAAGGTGGCGACGAGATCGGCGAAGCTCCGCCCGCTGCGGATCTCGGACACGGTGGAAACCTGGCGCATCCACGGGTGCACGCGCGGCGAGAGCTTGGTCAGGAAGACCGGGTCACCGGCGGCGGGTACGGCGAGGATGCCCTCGTTCCAGTAGATGCAGAGATTGGTGAGATAGGCGATGTCGTCGGAGCGAAAGACGTCGCCGTACACGAGCGCTACGTCGATGCCGTCGCTGGCAAGCGTTTGCCGCACGGCCGCCACCCGCGCACGCCACTCGTCCGGCCCCACCTCGGCCGGATCGAGCACCACGAGCCCGCGCTTCACACGCCCACCTCCGTCCACTCGCCACACCGGAACACACACTCGCCCGACCCGACCGGAGCCGGCCCACCGAGATCCCGCTTCGGGTGCCGCGCGGCGACCCGGACGCCGGAGCCAAGCCGCGCGGCATCGCCCAGCACGGCAAGCGTGTGCCGGAGCCGTTGCCCGCGCCCTCCGCCGATCGCCGTGCGCCGGGTCAGCACGCGGCGCCTCATGCGCCCACCCCACGCATTGCGAGGAACAACTCGCGTTCCGTGCCAATCCGGAACACACACTCGCCCGACCCGACCGGAGCCAGCCCACCGAGATCCCACTCCATGCACCGCGCGGCAGCCCGGACGCCACGGCCAAGCCGTGGCGCACCGTCCGGCACCGCAGGCGTGCGCCGGTGCCCCTGCTCATGTCCGGTGCCGGTCGCCGTGGGCCGGGTGCTCATGCGCTCACCCCTCGCATCGAGTGGAACAACCTGCGTTCCGTGCTGATCAGGACTTCGCAGCCGGTTGCCGTCACCCGGACCGGGTCGCCCAGCACGTGGTAACCGGCCAGTGGGGTGTACGTGTTCGGGTGGATGATGAACACCGCGTTCTCCGGCAGGACCGTCTCGTTACCCTCGATGATCGGTGTCTCATCCAGGTGCAGGCCGTGGCCGTGGCCGCGGACCCGCGTGTAGCGGCTGGTGCAGTACTCGCCGTAGCCGTACTTGCGGAACACGTCGTTCTGCGCCT
>DASZXM010000035.1:0-1568 GCA_035546415.1 Pseudonocardiaceae bacterium | reverse complement strand
ACGAGATCAAGTAGTGGTTCTGGTCACAGGCGCATCCGGTATTGGACGCGATTACTGGCGGAGGGGCCCGCCACCAATCGCGTCCACACCGACGCCAACGGTCCCTACCTGCGGATACATGTCCGGAGGTGAGCCGATGTCAGAGCATGCGCACAGCCGGTGCCCGCGTGCGGGGCTGGAGTCACTGTAGTCGCGATGATCGTTGTCTTCGGTGGCGTCACGGCCGCGGTGGCTGGTGGCTGGTGCTATCTGATCGCGCTGAACGGTCAACGCCGCCAGCGCGACGGATGCCGGGGCCGCCGCCGCGTGCAGCCGATCGGTGACGAACCGGGCGCGGCCGGCCGCGTCCGAGACCAGTCGTGGGCTGGTCGGCGCCGGCACCATTGCTCGTGTCCGTCCCCCGTGGGCGGCGCCGGGAACGGGCGCCTGCTCACCGATGCGGGCACGCGCTTCGCGGACGATGTCCCCGACCGACAACTGCGCCCGCTCCGCACCGGTTTCCGCCGCCCGGGCGCTGGGTGGGCCCCAGGCGGTGGCCGTGACCGCCGCGCCGCGCATCGCGCCGGAACGTGCCACTCGTTTCGTCGTAGGCGATCGCACCGGCCAGGCTGGAAATTCACCACTGGGCGGTGGACAGCGCCCGCATCCGGGGATCGGGCACGAAGTCCGGGTCCACCTGGCCGGCCAGGTCCTCGCCGGTGCGCTCACCGGCCCACGCGGCCACGTTGCGCAGGTGGAACTCCACGGCTCGGCGTTGGTAGGCCGCCCAGTCGCGCTGGATCGCGTCCACAGCGGACCGCACGGTGCTCAGGGCGGCCAGGTTCGCCGGTTCGAGCTCGGCGATCGGCCGGACCTGGCCGCGTTCAGCGGCTCGCACGTGCGCGGACCGCCCGATCCAGCACAGCAGGTCCGCGCCGACCTGCTCGCGCAGGAAGTCCAGATCCTCGGTGTCGGACACCTTGTTGCCGACCACCGCGACGCGGATGCCGAAGTCCTTGGCGTAGCCCAGATACTGCCGGTAAACGCCCACGCCGCGCAGGGTCGGCTCGCACACCAGCACGGTGAGGTCGAAGCGGGTGAACAGCCCGGACGCGAAGGAGTCCGCACCGGCGGTCATGTCCACCACCACGTACTCGCCCGGCCCGTCGACCAGGTGGTTGAGCAGCAGTTCGGCGGCGCCGACTTTGGAGTGGTAGCAGGCAACGCCGAGGTCGTCCTCGGTGAACGGGCCGGTCACCGCGAGCCGGGCGCCGGCGACCTCCCGCACGCAGGCGGCGTAGATCGGATGGTCCTCGACCACGCCGAGCAGTCGGGAACCCGCGCCTGGTGGAGTGGTCTTGATCATCGCGTCGGCCGAGGTGATGCGGGGGTTGTCGCCGCGCAGGTAGTCCTTGATCAGCGGCAGGTGGGCGGACAGGGTCGGCAGGGTGAGCGCCTGCTCGTCACTGGCTCCCAGCGCCGTGGCCAGGTGCTGGTTGATATCCGCGTCGATGGCCAGCGTGGGCAGACCCTGGTCGACGAGATGGCGGACGAACAGCGACGACAGGGTGGTCTTGCCGCTGCCGCCC
>DASZXM010000034.1:0-6675 GCA_035546415.1 Pseudonocardiaceae bacterium | reverse complement strand
ACAGCACGGCTCATAACAACACGGCTCATGACAGCGCGGCGAGTAGGAGGCCGCTGCGGGGTTTGGGTGTGAAGTACGTGCTCTTGCGCGGCATCCGGCGGCCCTGCTCGTGCACGGCGAGCACGTCGGGATAGGGCACGGCCGCCAGGAGCAGCACCGCGTCGACGTCGGTGGCGGGGCTGATGCCGGCCGGCAACGGCCGCAGTTGCGGGCCCTCCGGGTCGATGCCCAGGGACCGGCCGATCAGCAGCTGTTCCACGACGCCGTGGTCGATCCTGGGCAGTGCCTCGGTGCGCAACGGCGGCGGGAGCTTGATCTCGACGGCGCTGCTGCCGGCGACCGCGATCACCGTGCCGGGCAACGGTGCGGTCGTGGGGACGGGCACGTCGACGACGTCCAGGCCGGCCGCCCGCCACGCGGCCGTCAGGTCGGCGAGGGTGCGGCCGGTACCGGTGAGGACGCGGTGGATCGCGCCGACGCGCAGGTCGGGACCGGCGGTGACCAGGGCGAGCAGGCTGGACGGGTCGCTCGCGGCGGCCGCTGCGACGCGGTGGTTGCCGTCGGCGACCAGCAGCGGGTGGCGGTCGGCGATCGCGACCAGCTCGTCCTGTTCGGGACCCGGACCCACCAGCCACAACGCGTGCTGCCGGTGTTGGGAGTCCACGATGGACACTTCGGCCGGCTTGTCGATGGCCCGCCACAACGCTTTTGTCAGCGCGTCGCCGCCGGTGACCGGGACGAGCAGCGCGGCGCTCGTCGCGACACCGAGACCGGCCAGGACGGCGGCGCGCTCGGCGACGACGTCCGGGTAGACCTGCTCGGCCTGCCGCACCCTGGCCTGTCCGGCGACGTCCACGGCCGCCGGGTCGACCAGGCACAGCATGCCCAGCGCCGTGCCGTCGTGCCCGGACACCAGGTAGGGCGCGACCACGTTGCCCACCTCGCGATAAGCGGAGCGCAGCAGGCGGGCCAGTTCCTGCTGTGCCGTGGGGAGGGCGTCGGTCAGGGGCAGGCCGGCGGCCAGGGCGGCGCGGGTGCGATGCGGGTGCTGCACGGCCAGCAGCGTGTCCGCGCCGGTGGTGGCGAGCGCGGCGACGACCTGATCTGCCTCGGCGAACTCGTCCACGTCCGGTCCCGGCACGCCGCCGGTCACCACCCATCCGGTCCGGATCGGCCGCACCACACCACTCATAGGCCCATGGTGCCTGCTCAGCGGGTCGGCCAGGCACCACCGTTGACGTGGATCACCTGCCCGGTGACGTGTCGGGCCGCGGGCGAGGCCAGGAAGTGCACGACGCCGGCGACGTCGTCCGGTTCGCCGGGCCTGCCGGTGGCGGTCTGGTCGATGAGCGTCGTGCGGCGCGCGTCGGTGAGGCGGTCACGGAAGAACTCGGTGGCCTGGACGTAGCCGGGGCTGACGACGTTGCTGGTGACGCCGCGCGGGCCCAGTTCACGCGCCAGGTCGATGTTCCACGAGGCCAGGGCGGCCTTGGCCGCGCCGTACGCGCCCGCACCGCGCTCTGCGGCGATGGAGCCGAGGTGCACGACGGCACCGCCGTCGGCGAGGCGGTCGCGGACGGCGTGGGTGGCCAGGACGGCGGAGATCAGGTTGGCCGCCAGGTTGGTCTGCCAGGCGTCGGCGACAGCGGCCAGGTCGGTCGGGGCGTCGCTGTCGAAGTCGGTGTTGCCGCCGGCGTTGTTGACCAGGACGTCGACGCGTTCGGGCAGGTCGACGGCCTGCCAGTCGGCCGGGCTGGTGGCGTCGCAGACGACGGTGGTGGCGTCGACGTCGGCCTTGTCGAGGACGTCGGCGCGGCGGCCGGTGATGATCACGTGGTCGCCGTCGGCGGCGAAGCGGCGAGCGGTGGCCAGGCCGATACCGGTGCCGCCACCGGTGACCAGGACGGTGCGTGGCATATGCTCATCTCCTTCGTTTAGGTCTAAACGTAGCAGGAGACATGTACCCACTCGATGATGTGTCGGCCTACCCGGTCGAGGAGATCGCCGCGGCCTGGCAGCGGGAACGGCCGGGCACGCCGGTCTCGTCGATCGGGATCGTCACACCGATCTGGCGGTTGGCCAAGCTACTGGCCGACGACCGGCGGCGAGTGCTGGCCGCCGCCGGGGTCGACGGAGCGACGCTGGACCTGCTGTCGGTGCTGCGGCGCAGCGGCCCGCCGTACGAGCTGTCCACGCGGGAGATCGCCGCGCGGACCCTCGTCACGGCAGGAGCGGTGTCGCAGCGGGTGGCGCGGGCGGAGCGGGACGAGCTGGTCACGCGGCGACCGAACGGCCGGACGGTGCTGGTCACGCTGACAGCCGCCGGTCACGCGGTGGTGGAGGCCACCGTGGACCGCGTGCTGGGGCGGGAGGCCGAACTGGTCGGCGGGCTCTCCGAGGCGCAGCAGGCGACCCTCGCCGAGCTGCTGGGACAGCTGTTCGGCCAGGTCCTGGCGCGAACCGTGACCAGGACCGACCCCGCCGCGGCTCGGGTCCTACATGCCGACGTCGGCGAACAGTGAGCCGACCTCCTGGCGGTTGAGCTTGCGCAGGGTGCCGGGGCGCTGGTTGCCCAGCTGCACCTTGCCGACCTCGGTGCGGACCAGGCGGTGCACCGGGAAGCCGACCTCGGCGAGCAGCCTGCGGACAATGTGCTTGCGACCCTCGTGCAGCTTCACCTCGACCAGCGACTGGCCCGGGACCGTGTCGACGAGCTTGAAGCCGTCCACCCGGACGATGCCGTCCTCCAGCTCGATGCCCGCCCGCAAACGCTTGCCGAGGTCCTTGGGGATGGTGCCCATCACGTCGGCCAGGTACGTCTTCGTGACGTTGTAGGACGGGTGGGTCAGGCGGTGGCCCAGCTCGCCGTCGTTGGTGAGCAGCAGCAGGCCCTCGGTCTCGGCGTCCAGCCGACCCACGTGGAACAGGCGGCGGCCGCCGGACTCCGTCTTGCGGATGTAGTCACCGACGCACGGGCGGCCCTGGTCGTCCGACATCGTCGTGTGCACGCCCAGCGGCTTGTTGAACGCGAAGTACTCCATCTCCTCGCGCAACACGATCCGCAGGCCGTCCACGTGCACGACGGCCGTGTCCGGGTCGATACGCCGGCCCATCTCGGTGACCACGTCACCGTCCACGCTGACCCGGCCCTCCGCGATCAACTCCTCAGCGGCCCGCCGTGACGCCACACCCGCTTGGGCGAGCACCTTCTGCAGCCGAACGCCGTCCCGCGACGGTTCAGACATCGTCGATCGCATCCACTTCTGGCAGGAGGGGAGCGATCGGCGGCAGGTCCTCCAGTGAGGACAGCCCCAGTCGCTCCAGGAACAGTTCCGTGGTTCGGTACAGGATTCCGCCGGTGTCGGTGTCGGTCCCGGTCTCCCCGATCAGTCCACGCGCTACCAGAGTACGGATAACGCCGTCCACATTCACACCGCGCACGGCCGCGACGCGCGCCCGGGTGACCGGCTGGCGGTAGGCGATCACCGCGAGCGTCTCCAGGGCGGCGCGGGTGAGCTTCGCACGCTGGCCGTCCAGGAGCAGTTTCTCCACGAACGGGGCGTACTTGTCCCTGGTCACGAGGCGCCAACCGTCCCCGACGCGGCGCAGGTCGATGCCGCTCTCCCGGTCGGTCAGGGTGGCGGACATGCGTTCGAGGGTCTCGGTGATCCTGGCCACGGGCTGGTCGAGGGCGGTGGCGAGGAGCTCCTCGGTGACCGGGCTGTCGACGACCAGGAGGAGGGCTTCGAGGGCGTTGACCAGGGCGGCGTCGTCGTGGAGGGGCGGGAGGTCGCTCACCTCCTCGGCGGCTTCGGGTTCGGCGGCTCCGGGTTCCGCGGCTCCGGGCACAGCAGGCGGCTGGGCATCGGCCGCTGGCGCGAGGTCGGCATCCGGCGCGGCTGGTGGCTCGGACTCCACGAGCGGCTCGGCATCGGCTTCCGGCTCGGCGGGAGGCTCCGTCGCGAGTGCTGGTTCCGATGCCGCAACAGGCTCGGGCTCGGCAGTCGGCTCCAACTCCGGCTCCGGCTCTGCGGCGGACTCCGGCTCCGGGTCGTGGGTTGCCGGGCGTGTCGTCTCTTCGCGGAGACTTGTCGGGGGGTCTTCCGGGGTCACCCGTACTCCTCGTCCTCACCGGCGTCGGGTTCGGTTTCCGCCGAGGCCTGGACCTCGGACAGCGAGCCGCCCGTCCACCGGACGTGCAACTCACCCAGCGGGTCCTCCTGGGTGAACAGGATCGTCTGTTGCCGGTACAGCTCCAGCAGGGCCAGGAAGCGCGCCACGATCTCCAAGGTGTGGCCGCAGTCCGTGGTCAGCTCGGCGAACGTCGCCGCGCCCGCCTCCGCCAGCCGCATCCGCAGCAGGGCCGCGTGTTCGCGGACCGAGACCTTCGCGACGTGCAAGTGGTCCAGGGACACCGTCGGCGGTGGCTTGGGGCGGAACACCGCCGCCGCGATCTCGGCGAACTTCGCCGCCGACACGCCGATCAGCACCTCGGGCAGCAGCTTCGTGTACCGCTCCTCCAGCGCCACCGACCGCGGATACCGGCGCAGCGCCGACTGCTCCAACTCCCCGAACAGCGCCGCGACCTGCTTGTACGCCCGATACTGCAGCAGCCGAGCGAACAGCAGGTCGCGGGCCTCCAGCAGCGCCAGGTCCTCGTCGTCCTCGACGTCCGCCGACGGGAGCAGCCGGGCGGCCTTCAGGTCCAGCAGCGTCGCCGCGATGACCAGGAACTCCGTGGTCTCGTCGAGGTCCCACTCATCGCCCATGGCGCGGATGTGCGCGATGAAGTCGTCGGTGACCCGGTGCAGCGCCACTTCCGTGACGTCCAACTGATGCTGCGAGATCAACTGCAGCAGCAGGTCGAACGGGCCTTCGAAGTTGGACAGCCGGACCTTGAACTTCCGGCCGTCGTCCTCGGAAGAAGACTCCGCAGCAGGGGCGACCGACTCAGGGGTCGGTTCGGCCGGCGCCTGTTGGTCGTCGCTCGCGTCCGGCTCCACGGGTACCAGTGTCACTCGCCCCGCTCCTGGCGGAGCCGCCGCACCAGCAACGAATCCGCGCCCCGGGCCGACAGGTCGGCCAGCAGGACCGCGATGGCCTCCCGCACGATGCGGCCACGGTCCACCGCGAGCCCGTGCTGCGAACGGACGGTCAGGCGGGCGTGTTCCAGCGCCAGCAGTTCGTCGTCGGACACGTACACCGTGATCTTCGCGTCGTGCTTCTGCCGGCCCGAACCCGGGCGGGCGTCGTCGGTGTGGGCGTGTTGAGGGGTACGGGAGGCCGTTGGATCGGTCGAGCGGAACAACTCGGCCGCGCCCGGCAGTGCGGCGCGTCGGGTCACCGGTTCGGCCCGTCTCCCCACGACCGACTCACCGCGCGATCACCTCGCGCGCCAGTTCCCGGTACGCCTTCGCACCCGCCGACCGGGGCGCCCACCGGGTGATCGGCTCGCCGGCGACCGTGGTCTCCGGGAACCGGACCGTACGGTTGATCACCGAGTCGAACACGACTTCGCCGAACGCCTCGATGACCCTGGCCATGACCTCACGGCAGTGCAGGGTGCGCGGGTCGAACATGGTCGGCAGGATGCCGGTGATCTCCAACTTGGGGTTCAGCCGTTCGCGCACCTTGTCGATGGTGTCGATGAGCAGGGCCACGCCCCGCAGGCTGAAGAACTCGCACTCCAACGGGATGATCACGCCGTCCGCCGCGGCCAACGCGTTGACCGTGAGCAGGCCCAGCGACGGCTGGCAGTCGACCAGGATGTAGTCGTAGTGCTCGATCAGCGGCTGGATCACCCGGACCAGCGTGTGCTCGCGGCCCACCTCCGCGACCAGCTGCACTTCCGCCGCCGACAGGTCGATGTTGCTGGGCAGCAGGTCCATGCCGTCGACCGACGTCTGCATGATCACGTCGTGGACGGTGACGTCCCGTTCCATGATCACGTTGTAGATGGTCTGGTCCAGCTGCTGCGGCTGGACGCCGAGGCCGACCGACAGCGCGCCCTGCGGGTCGAAGTCGACCAGCAGCACCCGCCTGCCGTACTCGGCCAGCGCCGCCCCCAGGTTTATGGTCGAGGTGGTCTTGCCCACCCCACCCTTCTGGTTGCAGATGGCCATGATCTTGGCGGGGCCGTGGTTGGCGATCAGCTCCGGCTCGGGGATCTTGCGCTTCGGGCGGTTCAGCGCGCCGAGACCGTTGGGAGTGACCTCCGGTTCGTCGTCCTCGACCGCCGCCCTGGGCGCGAGGCTCAGCTCAACCGAACTACCGCGCGGCCGCTCGGCGGCTGGCTGCGGAGTCGACATGGCGACCTGGCTCCCTGTAGTCATCGGACCAACTGCCGGCATGCTATGCGGCAGTCAAGTAGGCGGCAACGCGCCTCGCCGGACGGGAGGATGCTAGCCGGTCAGCGACGGGTGCCGTGCCGCGGCCAGCACAACGTCCAGCAGGCCGGGAAAGAGCAGGTCGAGATCGTTTCGTCGGACCGAGAGCCATCGCTGCGTGCCCGCCGGGCGGGTGTGCGTCACACCGGCCTCGCGCAACACCCGCAGGTGCTGGGACAGCGTGGACTTGGCCACCGAGACCGCGAGCCTGCCGCACAGGGTCTCGCCGTTCGCGTCCAACTGGCCGACGACGGCCAGCCGAGTCGGGTCACTGAGCGCGTGCAGCACA
>DASZXM010000033.1:0-3913 GCA_035546415.1 Pseudonocardiaceae bacterium | reverse complement strand
GCCGCGTCCACGTCGGCGAGCACCGGCTGGCAGCGCAGCACCAGTTGCAGTCCGGCGCGCTGGCACAGCTCGGTGAACGAGGACGCGATGTGCTGGGTGAGCGCCCCGAGATCGGTCGTGACCAGGGTGGCGCTGGCCCGGCCCGCCTCGGAGCGGGAGAAGTCCAGCAGCGTGTTCACCAGGCGCAGCAGCCGTTGCGCGTTGCGGTGGGCGGTCTCCAGCCGGTGCAGCTGTACCGGCTGGTCCGCCGCGTCGTCGATCGCGTCCGCCAGCGGTCCGAGCAGCAGCGTCAGCGGGGTGCGGAACTCGTGGCTGACGTTGGCCAGGAACGCCGTCTTGGCGCGGTCGAGTTCGGCGAGGGCGTCGGCCCGCCTGCGTTCCTTCTCGTACGAGTCCGCCGTCGCGAACGCGGCCGCCACCTGGTCGGCCAGCAGCCGGCAGAAGCCGCGGTACTGGTCGTCGAGCGGACGGTGCGGGTTGAGGCCGATGACCAGGGAACCGGTGACCGTGTCCCGCCGGGCCGCCGCGGTGCGCAGGACGAGCGCCCGCGTCGGGCAGTTGTCACCGAACACGGATGGCAGGTCGGGCAGTACGGAGACGAGGTCCGGCACGATGTACGGGCCGTGCGGTGCGTCGCCGTCGGTGGGCACCAGGCCGGCCAGTGAGTCGGGGAGCAACTCGGCCGCCGGGGGCGTCGCTCCGGTCAGCCGGCCGGGCGCGCCGTCGGACCCGTCGATGTAGACGGCGACGAACGGCAGGTCGGGATGCGACCCGGTACAGGCGTCGACCGTCGCCCGCACGACGTCGTCGGGCGTGCGGGTCTCCATCAGCGCCGCTGCCAGGGTGTTCAGGGTGTGCAGACGCCGTTCGCCGAGCACCCGCTGGGTCGTCTCGGTGACGGCGCAGAAGATGCCCTCGACGCGGCCGCCCCCGCCGACGATCGGGCTGTAGCTGAAGGTGAAGTACCGCTCGCGCGGCTCGCCCGCGGTCACCACGGGGAGCATCAGGTCGGCCGACCACGTCGCCTCACCGGTGGTCAGGACGCCGGCCAGCATGGGGCTGATGGGCTCCCAGATGTCCCACCAGACCTCGCGGCCGGGAGCACCCAGCGCGGCGGGGTGCTTCTCGCCGAGGACGGCGATGTACGCGTCGTTGTAGACCAGGAACAGCTCGTCGGGGTCGAACCACAGGACGATGGGGAAACGCGAGCTCAGGGCCACCGCGACGGTGGCCCGCCGCTCCGGGGGCCACGTGTCCAGCGGACCCAGCGGGTGGGACGACCAGTCGTACGCGGCGAACCGCTGTCCCATCTCGCCACCCACGGCGACCGCCGCGGCGAGGTCCGCCGGTATCGCACCCGTTGGCACGTAGACCCCTCTCCGCGCGTCACATGGCCGGACTACCAGGGGCGGGTACCCATGCCGTCACGGACGAAACGTCATCACTCCTGGTCACCGGCGGTGAGCGCGTCGTCAAGGCTCGCGTGCACGGCTAGCGTCCGGTCCAGGCCGGTCAGCTCCAGGACGCGCAGTGTCTCCGGGCTGTTGGCGACCACCCGGAGCACGATGTCGGGGGTGGCGCGGGCCTGGGCGTTCACCAGGACCGCGAGCCCGGCCGAACTGAGGAACCGGACAGCGGTCAGGTCGACGACCAGCAGCGCCGGTGCTTCCCGCAGCGCGGCGTCGACCTCCTTCTCCAATGCCGGTGCGGTGACCATGTCCACCTCGCCCCGCACGGTGAGGACGGTGGCGGCGTCGTCGCGCCGGACCCGCGTCCCGAACCCGCCGGTGTCGGGATTCGGCGCCGACCCGGCTTCCGGTGTTCCCATGACTCGTCCTCCCCGTGGCGGCCGCCGCCGGCATTCCCAGCGCATCACCTTAACGGCTCAGCCCGTTCTTGAATCATTCAGAAATACGTCCGGGTAGGTGTGGGTATGCGCGAGGTGACAGCGGACGAACATGGAGGAACACGGCATGAGCGGCGACCAGACCGCGGACGACAAGCAGCGGCAGCTCGACCAGCACCGGATCGACGCGGACAACACTCACCTCACCACCGAACAGGGCGTGCGTGTCGGGGACACGGACAACTCGCTGCGACCGGGTGATCGCGGACCCACGCTGTTGGAGGACTTCCACTTCCGGGAGAAGATCACCCACTTCGACCACGAGCGCATCCCGGAGCGCGTGGTGCACGCCCGCGGCGCGGGCGCCTACGGCTACTTCGAGCCGTACGACACGACACTGGCGGAGTACACGGCCGCGGAGTTCCTCACCGACCCGTCGGTGCGCACCCCCGTCTTCGTGCGGTTCTCCACCGTCGCCGGCTCGCGCGGTTCGGCGGACACGGTGCGGGACGTGCGCGGGTTCGCCACGAAGTTCTACACCCGCCAGGGCAACTATGATTTGGTCGGCAACAACATGCCGGTGTTCTTCATCCAGGACGGCATCAAGTTCCCCGACTTCGTGCACGCGGTGAAACCCGAGCCGCACAACGAGATCCCGCAGGCACAGTCCGCCCACGACACGCTGTGGGACTTCGTGGCGCTGCAGCCCGAGACCATGCACATGATGATGTGGCTGATGTCCGACCGTGCCCTGCCGCGCAGCTACCGGATGATGCAGGGCTTCGGCGTGCACACGTTCCGACTGGTGTCCGCCGACGGACGCGGCACGTTCGTCAAGTTCCACTGGACGCCCAAGCTGGGCACGCATTCCCTGGTCTGGGACGAGACCCAGCAGATCGCCGGCAAGGACCCGGACTTCAACCGCCGTGACCTGTGGGAGGCGATCGAGGCGGGCGACTTCCCCGAGTGGGAGCTCGGTGTGCAGCTCGTCGCCGAGAGCGACGAGTTCGCGTTCGACTTCGACCTGTTGGACGCCACCAAGATCATTCCGGAGGAGCAGGTGCCGGTGCGCCCGGTGGGCCGCATGGTGCTGAACCGGAACCCGGACAACTTCTTCGCCGAGACCGAACAGGTCGCGTTCCACACGGCGAACGTGGTGCCCGGCATCGACTTCAGCAACGACCCGCTGTTGCAGGCTCGCAACTTCTCCTACCTGGACACCCAGTTGATCCGGCTGGGCGGCCCGAACTTCGCGCACCTGCCGGTGAACCGCGCCGTGGCGCCGGTGACGAACAACCAGCGCGACGGCTACAGCCAGCACCGCATCCATCAGGGCCGCACCAGCTACGTGAAGAACTCCCTGGGCGGCGGCCGCCCGGTGGCCGGCGGCGAGTTCCCCGAGGTGTTCGCGCACTACCAGGAGAAGGTGGAGGGCGCGGTCATCCGCAGGCGCAGCCCCAGCTTCGCCGACCACTACAGCCAGGCGACGCTGTTCTGGAACAGCATGACCGACGTGGAGCGGGAGCACATCGTGGCGGCGTTCCGGTTCGAGCTGGGCAAGGTGGAGACCAAGCAGATCCGCGCGGACGTCGTCGCGCACCTCGACCTCGTCGACCGCGATCTGGCGACCCGCGTCGCCGAGGGCATCGGTGTGCCGGCGCCGACCGGTGACCGGCACGCCAATCACGGTCGCACGTCGCCCGCGCTGAGCCAGATCCGCAACGCACGGGACACCGGGATCGCGACCCGCAAGGTCGCGGTGCTGATCGCCGACGGGGTCGACGGCATCGGCACCCGGGCGCTCGTCGACGCGTTGACCGAGAAGGGCGCTGTCGTCGAACGGCTGGCGCCCGCCGACGGGCCGGTGCGCACGGCCAGCGGGGCGGACCTGACGGCCGACCGCGCGATCAACACGATGGCGTCGGTGCTGTACGACGCGGTCGCCGTGTCGTGCGGCCCGGACAGCATCGCGACGCTGTCCGCGGACGGCTACGCGGTGCATTTCGTGGCACAGGCGTACAAGCACGCCAAGCCGGTGGCCGGCTTCGGCGTCGGGCTGGACCTGTT
>DASZXM010000032.1:0-5298 GCA_035546415.1 Pseudonocardiaceae bacterium | reverse complement strand
CACCGACTGGATCGACCTGTACCAGCTGCACCGGCCGGACCCGGCGACGCCGCTGGAGGAGACGCTGTCCGCGTTGGACGACCTGATCGCCGCCGGCAAGGTGCGTTACGTGGGCCACTGCAACCTGGCCGCCTGGCAGGTCGCGGACGCCGCGTGGACGGCCGTGCGGCGCGGCCTGTCCGCGCCGGTGGCCGCGCAGAACCACTACTCGCTGCTGGAACGTGAGGCGGAGCGGGAGATCGTGCCCGCGTGCCGCCGGTTCGACGTGGGCCTGCTGCCGTACTTCCCGCTGGCCAACGGCCTGCTCACCGGCAAGTACGCCGAGAGCGCGGCACCGCCGGACGGCAGCCGCCTCGCCGCCCGGCAGCGGCTGCTGGCCGACGCGCCGTGGGACCGGATCGAGGCGTTGCGGCTGTTCGCCAAGGAACGCGACCTGCCGATGGCGACCGTCGCGATCGGCTGGCTGGTCGCGCAGCCGGTGGTCGGCTCGGTGATCGCGGGTGCGACGTCGGCCGAACAGGTGGCGGCCAACGCCGCGGCCGTCCAGTGGCGGCCGACGTCCGCGGATCTGGTGGCACTGGACGAGATCTGCCCCCCGGGCCGGCGCTGACGCGAACGAGCGTTAACCTCACGGGGCAGCCGACGACCTGGGAGGTTCCATGCGCATCGCCGACACCGTGGCCATCGTCACCGGAGGTGCTTCCGGGCTGGGCGGCGCCACCGCACGGGCCCTGGCCGAGCGGGGCGCCCGCGTGTTCGGCCTGGACCTGCCCGGCGCCGTGGCGAAGGCACAGGCGGACGCCCCGCCCGGGGTCACGTTCCTGGCCGCCGACGTCACCGACCCGGAGCAGGTGGCGTCCGCTGTGGACACCGCCGCCCAGGACGGTCCACTGCGCGTCACGGTGAACTGCGCGGGCGTCGGCACGGCCGGGCGCATCCTGTCCCGCAAGGGCCCCCACGACCTGGACGCCTACCGCACGGTGATCGAGATCAACCTGATCGGCACGTTCAACGTGCTGCGGCTGGCCGCCGACGCGATCTCGAAGACCGACCCGCTGGCCGACGGGCAGCGCGGTGTGATCGTCAACACCGCGTCGATCGCGGCGTTCGACGGCCAGATCGGACAGGCCGCGTACGCGTCGTCCAAGGGCGGCGTGGTCGGCCTGACGCTGCCCGCGGCGCGTGACCTGGCGCAGCACGGCATCCGCGTGATGACGATCGCCCCGGGCATCGTGGACACCCCGATGCTGGCCGGTGTCAGCGACGAGTTCCGCGCCGGCCTGGCCGCGGGCGTGCCGTTCCCGCAGCGGCTGGCCCAGCCGGCCGAGTACGCGGCGCTCGCGGTGATGATCGTCGAGCACGACTACCTCAACGGCGAGGTCGTCCGCATGGACGGTGCGCTGCGCATGGCGCCCCGCTGAAAGGGGGTCGCTCCCCTACAGGTCGCCCACGAACGGCAGTTCGGTGACCGCGTCCGACGTCATCCACGTCCGCAGCACCCGCGTGGCCCGCACGTCGTCCTCGTTGTACTCCAGCAACCGGCGCCGCTGGTCCAGCCGCACCGGCTCGCCGTCCAACCCGACGGCGTCGCGGTACCAGCGCATCGAGTTCTCCCCGCCTGCCTCCGGGTCCCGCCAGTGGAACCCGGCGACCGGCGCGATCGTCTTCAACCCCTTGCCCCGCGCGCACAGGAACGTGTCCGACACGATCCGGAACAGATCCACCCAGTCCGGCGAGTCGATGAACGCCTGCACCTCGGCGCGCGCCGGCACGTTCGGGGCGTCGGCGAACCGGTCCGCCGACGACAGCAGCCAGCGGTTCTCGGCCAGCTCGTTGTAGCAGTAGGCGCGAAAGCTCAGCCCGGCAAGGCCGGCGCGCATCCGCACCTCGGTCAACCACTGCCAGAACTCGCCGAACGACCGGCCCTCGTCCGGCGAGGGCAGCGGCTGCCACGTCACGAAGGCCCGGTACCCGGGCGGGAACCCGATCTCGCCGACCCGCTCCCCGGACAGCAGCGCGCCCCACAGGTACGCGCCGGAGTCGCCGAAGCTCTCCATGTCGACGTCGATCTCGACGTCCGCGCGCGGCACAGACACGTCCACCACGCGCCGCACCACCGTCAGGTCCGCCAGCCACGCCCTGGCCAGCACCACCGCGTCCGCGAACGGCGTGCTCACCAGCGGCACCGGCGGGTCACCGGCCGGCGACAGCGCCGCGAGGTCGTCCACCGTGCGCACCCCCGACTGCCGCAGCGCGACGGCGTCCTCGCCGCGCAGCACCAGGCTCACGTCCCGGACCGCCGTCAGGTCCGCCTCGCACACCGGCCACCACGGGCAGCTGCGGCAGTCCACGATCCGCGACGGCTGCGCCAGCGGCTCGGCGTGGCTGCGCGCCGCGTCCGCCACGGCGAGGCGGTCGGTGAACCGCGCCTCGTACTCGGCCAGCGCCGTCCGCCCACCGGGCCAGTTCGGCGCCTCCAGGTCGTGCCACAGCACGACGTCCGCGTCCAGCCCGATCACACCGCCCACGGCCCGGCCGGGCGCTGCCTGCCCGCACGCCCGCAGCATCTGCCGGGCGTGCACCAGCCGCAGTTGGTCGCGGGCCTGCGGCCGCACCTTGCGCAGCGGGTCGGTCCGGCTGCCGCCGGGCGTCGGGTCGTGCGGCGGTGACGTGCGCGCGCCGTTGCCCGGGTCGGTCACCTTGTGCCGGACCACCAGGACCGGCACGTACCCGTCGCCGGTGTGCACCAGCAGGTCGATGCGGCCGCGCCTGCCGCCCACCGGGTCCCTGGGCAGCTGCGCGTTCCAGATGAAGCGGGCGCCAGCGGTCATCGCGGCCAGCGTGGCGCGTTCCCGGTGCGCGCTGGTCACGTCCGGTCCGGTCGGGATCTCCATCCACGCCGACCCGAACAGCCGCGCCAACTCGTCACCGACCTTCCGCCGGTGCGCCATCGCGTCCGCGCCGCGCTGCTCGGCGGCCGGGTCGGGCGGCGCCTTCACGGCGTCGGCCATGTCGGGATCGTTGTCCAGATGGACCCGGCGCCTGCAGCGGGTGACCACGCCTGCGTCCAGGAGCACCGGGTTGTTCACGCTCAGAGACTCTAGACGCGCGGGTCGACGTGCCAACAGAAGTCTCGACCAGTAGGTTTCGACGGCATGGCACGCGGCAGGAAATCCGGTTCCAAGCTCCCGAAGCTCACGCCGAGCAACGCCAAGAACCTCGTCGGCGTTGCGAAGGTGATCGGACCCGCTGTAATCCCAGTCGTCGCGCCCTACGCGCTCACGGCGGCGTCGGCCGCCCGGGACGGCCTGGACCGCTACCGTGCCCGCCGGCTCGGCGTCGACGTCACCGAACTGGCCCGGTACACCGGCCGGGGTGGCGCGCTGCACGCCAGGATCGTCGGCGCCGACCAGTCGCTGGCCGAGATGGAGGCCCGTGACGCCGACCGCGAGTTCGCCGTCCGCGGCCGCGACACGCTGGCGAAGCTGGCCGCCGCCGTCCGCGCCGCCGAACGCATGCCCGCCGCCCGCCGCAAGGCCGCGCACAAGGCCGTGTCCGCCGAACTCGACCCGATCGAGCAGGAGATCCTGCGGCGCCTCGGCGCTGAAACTTAAGCGTCTGGCCTGGTATTTCACTCGATCGTTTGAACCTGGGGGACGGATTCCCGGGGTGGCGGCTTAGGCTGCGTGCCGTGACAGGCCAGCCGACCCCGACCCGGGGTGCCCTCCGGGTGCTGCGGGGCAGTGTGCTCGCCGTCACGTCCGCCGCGCTGGCCGTCGTCGCGCACGCCGTGTCCGGCGGCATGGCCCCGGACACCGGCCTGACCGCCCTGCTCACCGTCGGGGTCGCCGCCGTCGGTGTGGCGCTGGCCGACCGGCGCCGGTCCACGGGCGCGATCCTGACCGTGCTGGCCGGTGCCCAACTGGCGATGCACGTGCTGCTGTCCGTCGGCTCGATGGGCATGCCCACGCACGTCAACGACCTGGTCATGCTCGGCGCCCACGCGGGCGCGGTGCTCGTGTCCGCGCTGCTGCTCGCCCGCGCCGACGACGCGGTGTTCCTGCTCGCCTGCGTCCTGGCGATGCTGCTGCCGGTGCTGGTGGCCGTGCCGCCCGCGCCGTCGGCACCGGTCCGGGTGCGCCACCGCCGCACGGAACGCGTCGACCGCCGGGCGGCGGTCCTGTTGCGCCGCGCGTGCGCGCGCCGAGGCCCACCGCTGGCTGGCTGACCTCCTCGCGCGATCCGTCGCGCGCCACCCCGTCTGGGCCGGTCGAGCCCAGGTCCCCACGCGCACCGGCCATGCCCGGTGCCCAGAGTCATGCGGAGTCACCTAGCCATGCCATTGTCTGCATCAACCGGCCGCCGGATCGCGGCCACCCTCACCGCGACCGGCGTGCTGTTCGTCGTCGGCGCCGGTGTCGCGTCCGCCCACGTGTCGGCGCACAGTCCGGACAACCCCGCCAAGGGCGGCGACGCGGAGATCGTGTTCCGCGTCCCCGACGAGGAGGACGCCGCGCACACCGTGAAAGTGCAGGTGAACTTCTCCACCACCAGCCCGATCTCCAACGCCGACATCCGGCCCGTGCCCGGCTGGACGGCGCAGGAAGCCATGATGACCCTGCCCAAGCCGGTCAAGATGGACGACGAGGAGGTCACGCGGGCCGTCAAGTCGATCACCTGGACCGCGCCGGCAGGTGGCGGCATCGCGCCCGGCCAGTTCCAGGAGTTCGCCATCACGGTGGAAGGCTTGCCGGACAACACGAACGAACTCGTCATGCCGGCGGTCCAGACCTACGACAACGGTGACGTCGTGAACTGGAACCAGGCCATCGTGCCCGGCAAGCCGGAACCCGAGCACCCGGCCCCGCACCTGGCGCTCGCCCCGCCCGCAACCGACGCCGCCGAGGCCGCCGGCACCGCCGGCACCGCCGGCACCCCGCCGGCAGCCGCCCCGGCGGCGTCGTCCGCCGACGACACCGCCCGCTGGCTGGGCGGCGTCGGCATCGTCGTCGCCGCACTCGCCCTGGGCTTCGGCCTGGGAGCGTTCGTGCGGGGCCGCGCGAAGGCGACGTCATGAGGCGTGCGTGGATCTCCCTCGGGTTGGCCGGCGTCGCCGTCGCGGCGCTGGCCACCCCGGCCGCCGCGCACGACGTGCTCGTCGGCAGCTACCCGCGGGCGGACACGTCGGTGTCGACCTCGCCCACCGAGGTCCGCTTCGACTTCGACGCGCCGGTCAAGTTCGGCGACGACACGGTCGTCGTGCTCGGCCCGAACAACACGCACTGGGAGCGCACCCAG
>DASZXM010000031.1:0-7170 GCA_035546415.1 Pseudonocardiaceae bacterium | reverse complement strand
AGCGAGGCCGCCGGGCAGGGCAACAACAACGCGGTCAACTACCACTTCGGCACCAAGGCCGACCTGGTGCGCGCCATCGCCCGCCGGCACTTCGACCGGATCGAACACATCCGGGCTCGGATGACCACCGACGCCGCCGGTTCGCGGGACCTGCGCGACTGGGTTGCCTGCCTGGTGCACCCGTCCTTCGAGCACCTGGCGGCGCTGGGCGTCCCGACGTGGTTCGGCAGGTTCGCCGCCCAGGTCATGTCCGACCCGGTGCTGCGTGCGGTCACGGTCGAGGACTCGCTCACGTCGCCGTCGCCGCACGCGGTGCTGGCCGGCATGAACGAGTGCCTGCCGGAGTTGCCGCAGCACGTGCGCGCGGAGCGCGACGACATGGCCCGGCACCTGATCGTGCAGATCACCGCGGAGCGGGAATGGGCACTCGCCGAGGGCCTGGCCGCCCCGAACTGGCACGCCACCGCCGTCGGGCTGGTGGACGCGATCGTCGGGCTGCTGCTGGCCCCGGTCACGTGACGACGAGGAGAGCGATGGAGACCACGGGGGTCCTGGTGGTCGGCGCGTCAGCGTCCGGCCTGGCAACGGCGGAAGCCTTGCGCCACAAGGGATACACCGGCCGCGTGACGGTACTGGGCGCCGAGCCGCACCTGCCCTACGACCGGCCGCCACTGTCCAAACAGGTCCTGTCCGGGGCGTGGGAGCCGGAGCGGGCACGGCTGCGCGCCGCGGGCGACCTGGCCGGCCTGGACCTGGTGCTCGGTGATCCGGCCGTGGCGCTGGACGCGGCCGCCCGGACGGTGCGCACCGGCAGCGGCCGCGAATGGCACGCCGACGCCGTGGTCATCGCGACCGGGCTCCGGCCGCGACTGTTGCCCGGCCAGCCGGAACTGGCCGGTGTGCACGTCCTGCGCATCCTGGACGACGCGCTCGCGCTGCGCGCGGATCTCCTGCTGGCACAACGGGTCGTGGTCGTGGGCGACGGGGTGCTGGGAACCGAGATCGCCGCGACGGCGAGTGCCTTGGCGCCCTCGGTGACGTTGGCCGGCCCGCAGGCGGCACCGTTGGCCGACCAGTTCGGACCCGAGGTCGCCGGCCTGCTCGCCGAACTGCACGCCGAACGCGGCATCCGGCTCCGCCTCGGGACCGGGGTCAGCGGCCTGGTCGGCGAGCACGGCCGGGTCACCGGCGTGCGGCTGGCCGACGACGAGGTGCTGCCGGCCGACGTGGTCGTCGTCGCGATCGGCGCGGCTCCGGCCGTGGACTGGTTGGCCGACAGCGGGCTGTCGCTGGACAACGGGGTCGTGTGCGACGCGCGGTGCCGCGCGGCCGACGGGATCTACGCGGTCGGTGACGTGGCCCGGTGGACCCACGAGCCGCTCAACTCGTCGATCCGGCTGGAGAACCGGACCAACGCGATCGAGCAGGCCGGCGTGGTCGCCGCGAACATCCTGGGCGCCGACCGGCCCTACGCGCCGATCCCCTACCTGTGGACCGACCAGTTCGACGTGAAAATCCAGGTGCACGGCATGGTCGGCGCGGGCGCGGAGATGACCGTGGTGGACGGTTCGCTCGCCGACCGGCGGTTCGTGGCGCGCTACAGCCGGGACGGCGTGGTGACCGGCGTGCTCGGCTGGCGGATGCCCAAACAGGTGCGGCAGCGCCGGCAGGAGGTCGTGGCCGCGCTGTCGGGAAACCAGCTGTCGCAAAACCAACCGGAAGGAACGAAGTGACCAGCACGCTCGACGAGATTCCCGAGTTCCCGATGCCCAGGGCGGCGGGGTGCCCGTTCGACCCGCCGCCCGAACTGCGGGCCACCCAGCAGGCCGGACCGGTGACCAAGGTGCGGCTGCCGGACGGCACCACGCCGTGGCTGGTGACCCGCTACGCCGACCAGCGCACGCTGCTGGCCGACCCGCGCCTGAGCTCCGACGTGCGTTCGCCCGGATACCCGGCGGGCGCGCCGATCCAGTCCGGCGGCTCCCGGATCGGGTTCATCCTGATGGACGACCCCGAGCACGCCCGGCTGCGTCGCATGGTGACGGCGCCGTTCACGATCAAGCGGATCGAGGCCATGCGCCCGGGCGTGCAGCGGATCGTGGACGACCTGATCGACGCGATGCTGGCCGGTCCGCGGCCGGTCGACCTGGTGGAGGCGTTCGCGCTGCCGGTGCCGTCGCTGGTGATCTGCAACCTGCTCGGCGTGCCGTACTCCGACCACGACTTCTTCCAGGCCAACAGCAAGACCATCATCCGCCGTACCGCGACCCAGGACGAGCGGATGGCGGCGATGGGTGCCCTCACCGGCTACCTGGACCAGTTGATCGGCGAGAAGCTAGCCCAGCCCGGTGACGACCTGCTGTCCCGGCTCGCCGAGCGGATCACGGCCGGTGAGCTGACCACCCTGGAAGCCGCGCAGATCGGCGTGCTGCTGCTGATCGCCGGGCACGAGACGACGGCGAACATGATCGCGCTGGGCACGCTCGCCCTGCTGGAGCATCCGGACCAGCTGGCCGTCCTGCGGTACGCGGACGACCCGAAGGTGGTCGCGTCCGCCGTCGAGGAACTGTTGCGGTACCTGCACATCACGCACAACGGCCGGCGGCGGGCGGTGCTGGCGGACATCGAACTGGGCGGCCAGGTGCTGCGGGCGGGCGACGGCGTGATCCTGGCCAACGACATCGGCAACCGCGACCCGGACGCGTTCACCGACCCGGACACCCTGGACGTCACCCGCGACGCGCGCCACCACGTGGCGTTCGGGTTCGGCGTGCACCAGTGCCTGGGGCAGCCGCTGGCCCGGATGGAACTCCAGGTCGTCTACAGCACGCTGTACCGGCGGGTGCCGACGCTGGCGCTGGCCACCGAGTTGGACCGGATTCCGTTCAAGCACGACGGCTCCGTGTACGGCGTGTACGAGCTTCCCGTGACGTGGTGAGGAGAGACCGCATGAAGGTGATCATCGACCAGGACAAGTGTGTCGCGTCCGGACAGTGCGTCATGGCCGCGGCGGACGTGTTCGATCAGCGCGACGAGGACGGCATCGTGGTGCTGCTGGAGGAGAACCCGGCGGCCGACCGGGCCGAGGACGTGCGGCAGGCGGCCGTGGTGTGCCCGGCGCTGGCCATCCGGATCGAGGACTGACCGGTACGGGGGCCACAACGGCGTCGCCCCCGCTCGTCAGATCGTGCGCAGTGGCAGCGCGGTGAACGTGTGGTCCTGCCACAGTCGGCGGGACGTCTCCTCCGGGTAGGCGGTGACCACCGGCTCGGTGTCCAGGACGCGCACCAGCCGCTGCTCGGGGTCGTACGCCGGCCAGCCGGGGTCGCCGGTGGTCGCGAACGCCGTCCATGCCCTGCGGATGTACGCGGACAGCGTGAGCGTGTCCGGTGTCGGCTCCGGCCCGATCAGCAGCGGGCCGAGTTGCGTGTCGAACGTGCCGAACAGCAGCGGGCCCTCCAGGCCGTGGCACGCGCCGAAGACGCCGGCCGGCGCCGGGAACGTCAGCTCGTAGACGTGGGCTCGGCCACCGCCGGCCACGTGCGCCTGTGCCAGGTGCAGCGTCGGCATGCGGAACAGCCAGTCACTGCGCACCATTTCGTACAGGTGCTCGGCCGACGCGTCCGGGAAGGCGGCGCGATACGCGTCCGGGTCCGGGCTGAACACGCGCAGCGCCTCGGTCACCTGGTCGTCGGTGATCGACCCGAGCTGCCCGGCGAACGCCATGAACAACCGGTCCTCGTCCCGGTTGTGCCCGGCGACGAGGTCCACGTCCCGGCCGGCGCCCTCGGCCAGCGCCTGCCATGGCGCGGTGGGCAGAACGGTCCCGTCGACCACCGGGGAGAACGGCGTCAGCGTGTGCGCGACCGGACCCCAGCGGTCCTCGTACTGGCGCATCTTCGGAAAGATCGCCATGCCGGCGTCGGGCAGCTCTCGGGGTGGCACGCGTGCCAGGTCGGCGACCGTCGGCCGCAGGCCGATCTCGGCGGCGATCGCGGTGGCGATGTCGGCGGCCAGGTCGGCGCCGAAGAAGGTGCCGGGTACGCTCTGCGCGATCGCCCGGTGGAACAGTCCGCGGGCCGAGGGCATGGCCAGCAGTGCCGCGATCGCGCCCGCACCCGCCGACTGGCCGAACACGGTGACGTCGTCCGGGTTGCCGCCGAACCCGGCGATGTTGTCCCGCACCCACTCCAGCGCGGCGACCTGGTCCAGCAGGCCGCGGTTGGCGGGCGCGCCCTCGATCTCCGCGTAGCCCTCCACACCGACGCGGTGGTTGAACGTGACCACGACGACGTCACCGTCGCGCGCGATGTGCCGGGCGTCGTAACCGTCGGCGGAGCCGAGTTTGTAGGCGCCACCGTAGATCCACACCATGACCGGGCGGCCCGCGGCACGGCCCGGGTCGGGTGTCCACACGTTCACGGTCAGCCAGTCGTCGCCCGCGGATCGGTCGACGTCGCCGGTCCGGCCGGGGATGCCGTTCTCCTGCGGTGGCGGCGGTCCGAACGCGACGGCGTCCCGGACGCCGTCCCACGCGCGTGCCGGGTGGGGCGCGGCGAACCGGAGATCGCCGACGGGCGGCTCGGCGAACGGGATGCCGAGGAACACGGTCAACCCTTCCGCGAAGCGGCCACGGACGGTGCCGGCGGTGGTGCGAACCTCGCTCATCCGACGAGTAAACACCGCCGTGCCGCCGCGTTAAAGCAGTCGTTTGACCTATGCTGGTCAGCACGTTTTCCGCGGAAGGTGGACATGGCGGGCACGATCCGGACCGAACGGGCCAACGCGACGCGCGAGGTGATCCTCGCCGCCGCCGAGCGGCTGTTCGCCGAACACGGCGTGATCGCCGTGTCCAACCGGCAGATCAGCGAGGCGGCCGGGCAGGGCAACAACGCCGCGGTCGGCTACCACTTCGGCACCAAGACCGACCTGGTCCGCGCCATCGTCCAGAAGCACGCCACCGAGATCGAACGGATCCGGGCGGACATGGTGGCCGCGGTGGCCGACTCGACGGACCTGCGGGACTGGGTGGCGTGCCTGGTGCGGCCCACCACCGAGCACCTGGCGGCGCTGGGCAATCCGACGTGGTACGCGCGGTTCGTGGCGCAGGTGATGACCGACCCGGCGCTGCGGGAGATCATGGTCACCGAGGCGATGGCCGCGCGGCCGCTGCAACAGATCGTCGAGGGCATGAACCGGTGCCTGCCGACGCTCCCGGCGCAGGTGCGCGCCGACCGCGGCGACATGGCCCGGCACCTGATCCTCCAGGTCTCCGCCGAACGCGAACGCGCCCTGGCCGAGGGAACACCGACACCGCGCGCCACCTGGCACGACGCGGCGACCGGCCTCGTCGACGCCATCGTCGGCCTGCTCCAGGCCCCGGTGACCGCCACCGGCTGACCGGTCAGGCGGCCGTACGCTCGCCGGTCGGGCGCCGACGCAGATCCACCCGCTCGACGGCCGGCGGCTGGTATGCCATGTCCAGCACGCCGACGTCGGTGCCCGGCGGAACGATCTCGTCGATGCGGTCGAGGATCTCGTCCGCCACGGTGACCTCGGCGCCGGCGAGCAGGTCGTCCAGGTGCGACATGGTGCGGGGCCCGATGATCGCCGACGTGACGCCGGGGTGCGCGATCACGAAGGCCATCGCGAGGTGGGTCAGTGACAGACCGGCCTGCTCCGCCAGTGGGATCAGCCGCTCGACGGCGTCGAGGCGGCGCTCGTCGCGCAGGTGTTGGAAGCCGAAGGCGGCCCGGTGGCTGTCGGCCCGTTCACCCTTGCGGTAGCGGCCGGTGAGCAACCCGCCGCCCAGCGGGCTGTAGACCAGCGTGCCCATGCCGTAGCGCTCGCAGACCGGCAGGATCTCGCGTTCGACGCCGCGGTTGAGGATCGAGTACGGCGGCTGCTCGGTGCGCGGCCGCTGCAGGCCCCGCCGTTCGGCGACCCACTGTGCCTCGACGATGTCCGACGCCGGGAACGACGACGTGCCGATGGCCCGGATCTTGCCCGCACGCACCAGATCGGTGAGGGCGGACAGCGTTTCCTCGATGTCGGTGTCGGGTGTCGGCCGGTGGAGCTGATAGAGGTCGACGTGGTCGGTGCCCAGTCGGCGCAGCGAGTCGTCCAGGGCACGCACCAGCCAACGCCGGGACGCGCCCTGCATGTTGACGTCGTCCCCCATCGGCCGCTGCGCCTTCGTGGCGAGCACGACGTCGTCCCGGCGGCCCTTGATGGCCTTGCCGACGATCTCCTCGGACTCGCCGCGCGAGTAGACGTCGGCGGTGTCGATGAAGTTGACGCCGGCGTCCAGCGCGCGGTGGATGACCCGGATCGAGTCGTCGTGGTCGGGGTTGCCGATCGCCCCGAACATCATGGCGCCCAGGCAGTAGGGACTGACCTTGATCCCGGTCCTGCCCAGTGTGCGGTAGTGCATGGCTGTCCTCTCGACGGTGCCATAAGCGGAACCTTGTTCCACTACTATACGGAACCTGGTTCCGGTTGGTCAAACGTCGCCTACCGGGGGCGAACCGTCGAGGGAACCGGCCACGGACGTTGCGGTGCGCGGATCTTCTCGTACGCGGCGGTAACGCGCAGCACACCCGGATCGTCGAACCGGTTGCCGACGATCTGCAGGCCGATCGGCAGTCCGTCGTCGGTGTAGCCGCAGTTGATCGAGACCGCCGGTTGGCCGGACATGTTGAACGGCACGGTGAACGCGATGTGTTCGAACGGCAGGCCCGCGTTCTGCGCCGGGTGGGCGAGCGCGGCGGGGAACGCCGGAACGGGTGCCGTGGGCGTGAGCAGGAAGTCGAACCCGGCGATCGCGTGGTTCGCCGCCACGGCCATGGCGTCCATCTGGCTGACACCGCGGAAGACACGCAGGCCGTCCAGGTCCCGGCCGCCTTCGGCCCATGTCCGGATCGCCGGCAGCACGGCGGCCCGCGCGTCGTCGGTCAGCGCACCGATGTCCGCCCAGGCCCTGACCCGCCAGAAGTCGTCCAGGCCGTCCAGCATGGTCCGGGTGAGGAACGGCCCGATCGGTTCGACCACGGCCCCGGCCGACGCCAGCGCATCGGCCGCCGCCTCGACGGCCGCGGCCACCTGTGGCTCCACCGGTAGGCCGACGCCGGCGTCGGGCAGCAGCCCGAACCGCAGGCCGCGGACCGAGCC
>DASZXM010000030.1:0-10436 GCA_035546415.1 Pseudonocardiaceae bacterium | reverse complement strand
CCTCGGCTCCTATCTGCTGGCCGAGGCGATCGACGAGGCGGGCGCCGATCTCGCCGTGCACGGCCACGCCCACTACGGCACCGAACAGGGCACCACGCCGGGCGGGGTGCGGGTGCGGAACGTGGCCCAGCCGGTGATTCGCGCCGCGTACCGCGTGTACACGTGGGAACCGGCGCGCGCCCACCAGCCGGCCGGTGCCGACTGACCCTTCGGGTCAGCCGCGCTCGCGCAGGCGTTCCCGTTGCGGTACCACGACATAGCGTGGGTCCTGTGTGGACGCCACACCCGCGGTGAACGTGCCGAACCGCTGGAGTGCGCTGCCGGCGAGCAGGGCCAGGCCGGACGCGACCGCGACGGTACGGCTGGACCGTGCGCCGAGGATGCCGACCAGACCGGCCGCCGTCAGCCGTTCCGCCCACTGGCGCAGCCGGTGCGCGTGACCGGTGGTGTACGCCTGGCTCACATAGCCCAGGTCGTGTTCCACCTTGGTCGCCGCGATCAGTTCCACCACCGCGCCGCACGCGGCGAACCGGCGGGCCGGCCCGGCTTCGGCCGCCGGAGCGCAGATCATGCCGAAGCCGCCGCCGCTGGCCGCCGCCGACGCCGTGAACACGAACGGCAGGTGCCGGCGCGCCTCGTGCCAGGCCGGCACCGCCGTCTGGGACAGCAGCGCCGACGTGTACGAGGCCAGGCCGGGGGCGATCGCGGCCGCGGACAGCCCGGCCAGCCGGCCCGCCCACCGCGGCAGCGCGGCCGGCAACCGGCGGCGCAGGCCGGCCGGGAGCAGTTCGGTGACCGCGGCCAGCCCGGCACCCGGGCCGTAGGCGACCAGGATCCACGTGCCCACGCTCATCGGCGAGGTCGGCTTCGCGACTCGCAGCATGTGGTGGAACCGTTCCGGCCGGCCGAGATCGGCGATCAGCAGATAGGTGCTCGCGCCCAGGCTGGTCAGTGCGCCCAGGCGGCCCCAGCGGCGCAGCTCGGGCCTGCCGGTCAGGTCGGCCCCCGCGGCGAGCACCGCGCAGCCGGCCGACAGCCCACCGGTGAACAGGTAGGCGGGGACCTTCCACTCCCACACCGGCGGCTTGAGCACCGGGCGGCCGTAGTAGGACTGGAACGTCGCAGGCGGCACCGACACCGGCTCGCCGTCGTCACCGCCCCGCCTGCGCCGGCCGCCGCGCCCGAACGTGCGCGCCCGCGCGTCCTGCGCGCCGGCGTCGCTGCGCGGTTCCCGCGGCAGCGGGTCGTCGCCGCCGCTCATCGGCGACCGCCCCGCAGGAACGCGGCGACCCCGGCCAGCAGGAACGCCGACGCGGCCACGGCCGTCGTGCGCCACGTCGACGCCAGATCCCGGGTGGGCACCACGGGGTCCGGCGGCAGTCCGTACGCCTCGGGTTCGTCCAACAGCAGGAAGAACGCGCCGTCCCCGCCCACCCCGTCGTTCGGGTCGGCGCCGTACAACCGGGCCTCCGGGACGCCGTCCGCCCGCAACTGTTCCACCCGCCGCGCGGCCCGCTCACGCAGTTCGTCCAGTTCGCCGAACTGGATGGAGTCGGTCGGGCATGCCTTGGCACACGCCGGTTCCAGGCCGCCGCGCAGCCGGTCGTAGCACAGCGTGCACTTCTGCGCGCGGCCGTCGTCGGGCCTGCGGTCGATCACGCCGTAGGGACAGCCGGAGACGCAGTAACCGCAGCCGTTGCAGATGTCCTGCTGCACCACGACGGTGCCGAACTCGGTGCGGAACAGCGCCCCGGTCGGGCACACGTCCAAACAACCCGCGTGCGTGCAGTGCTTGCACACGTCGGACATCATCAGCCACGAGAAGTCGGTGCGGCTCTCCGCGCCGGTGGCCGCACCGGGCAGCTGGAACGCCGGGATGCCCAGGTCCACCGGGTCGGTGCCGAGCGCCCCGCCGTGCCGTTCGGTGGCCGGCAGCGCGCTGGCCACCGAGTCGGCCGCAGCCGCCGCACCGGACGGGCCGGTGGGCAGCCCGCCGACTCCGCTGCGCTGCTGCCCCAACGGTTTCTCCCGCTCCACGAACGCCACGTGCCGCCAACTGTTCGCGCCGAGCATCCCGGTGTTGTCGAACGACATGCCGAGCAGGTTGAACCCGTCGTCGGGCACGTCGTTCCACTCCTTGCACGCCACCTCGCACGCCTTGCAGCCGATGCACACCGAGGTGTCGGTGAAGAAACCGACCCGGGGCGGGTGGTCGACGTGGCCCGCGTCGCCTGCGACGTCGTCCAGGGGCCCGAACAGGCTGTGCTCCGAGGTCATTGCCGTTGCTCCGTCCCGTCGGTTCGGTGCCCCTGCTCCACGTGCGCCGTCCCGTCCTCGTGCGTCCACACGTGGGTGCCGGTCTCGGTGGTGATGCCCGCACGCCTGCGGTAGTCGGCGACGTAGTCCAGCAGCGCCTGCCCGCGCGGCCGGCGACCCGGGCGGATGTCGCACGTGGCGACCTTGCTCTCCTGGATGAACACGTTGGGTTCCACGGTGACGCCGAACAGGTCATTGGTCACGTCCCCGCGGACCAGGTTGCCCGAACCCCAGTGGTAGGGCAGCCAGATCTGGTGCACCACCCGGTCGGCCACGCGCAGCGGCACGAGCCGGTCGGTCACCAGCACCCGCGCCTCGATGGCGGTCCGGCTGCTGATCACGTGCGCCCAGCCCAGGTGCGACAGGCCGCGCTCGGCGGCGAGTTCGGGGGACACCTCGACCGTCAGCGCGGGCTGCAACTCGGACAGGTAGGGGAGGGTGCGGCTCATGCCGCCCGCCGTGTGGTGCTCGGTCAGGCGGGCCACGGTGAAAACGTAGGGGAAGACGTCGCTGTGCGCTTCCGGCGGCGCCGGGTTGGACGGGTTGTCCTTGCGGCCGTAGACCCGGCGGGTCGGGTTGCCCTGCTGTTCGTACAGCTGGTTGCGGATCGGCGACTCGTGCGGCTCGTAGTGCGTGGGCAGCGGTCCGTCGGCCAGGCCGTTGGGCGCGAACAGCCAGCCCTTGCCGTCCGCCTGCATGACGAACGGGTCGTCACCGCGCAGCGCGTCCGGTCCGACGGCGCCGTCCTTGGGTACGTAGTCCGGTGGCTTGGTTGCCTCGAAGTCCGGCACGTCGTGCCCGGTCCAGCGTTCCCGCTCGGCGTCCCACCAGACCAGCGCCTTGCGGTCGCTCCACGGCCTGCCCTCCGGGTCGGCGGACGCCCGGTTGTAGAGCACCCGGCGGTTCGCCGGCCATACCCAGCCCCACTCCAGCGCGTACTCGTTCTGCTCGAAGCGGGACTTGCGACGGGCGGCCTGGTTCACGCCGTCGGCGTACACACCGGAGTAGATCCAACATCCGCACGACGTGCTGCCGTCGGCCTTGAGTTCGGTGTAGCCGCTCAGCAGCCGACCGGTCGTCAGGTCGTGGCCGTTGACGTGCCGCAGCACGTCCTCGGCGGACGGCTCGTCGCCGTCCACCTCGTAGTCCCAGGCCAGGTCCTGCACCGGCCGGTCGCGCGGGTCGGTCGACGCGGCCAGCCGCTCCTTCACCAGGCGGCCCAGGTGGTAGGCGAACCATAGCTCGGACCGCTGGTCACCGCTGGGTTCGACGGCCTTCTCCCGCCATTGCAGCATGCGCTGCGTCTGGGTGAACGTGCCTTCCTTCTCCACGTGCGACGCCGCGGGGAAGAAGAACACCTCGGTGCGGCACTGCTCGGGCACGATCTCGCCGGTCTCGATCTCCGGCGCGTCCCGCCAGAACGTGGCGCTCTCGATCATGGCCAGGTCACGCACCACCAGCCAGTCCAGGTTGGCCATGCCCAGCCGTTGCAGCTTGCCGTGCGCCGAGCCGACGGCGGGGTTCTGGCCGAGCAGGAAGTAGCCGTGGACGGTGCCGTCGATCATGTCCATGACCGTGCGGTACGTGCCGTGGTCACCGTTGATCCTGGGCAGGTGGTCGAAGCAGAAGTCGTTCTCCGGGGTGGCCGCGTCGCCCCAGTACTCCTTGAGCAGCGACACGGTGTAGGCGTCCGCGTTGTGCCAGAAGCCCTTCTGGTGTTCCGCCTTGATCTCCGACAGGTAGCCTGCCAGGCCGTCGGTGGTGGCCGTCGGCATCGGCAGGTAGCCGGGCAGCAGGTTGAACAGCGTCGGGATGTCCGTCGACCCCTGGATGCTGGCGTGCCCGCGCAGCGCGTACACGCCGCCGCCGGGCCGGCCGATGTTGCCCAGCAGCAACTGGATGATGGAACCGGCGCGGATGTACTGGGAGCCCACGGTGTGCTGCGTCCAGCCCACGCTGTACACCAGCCCCGCGGTGCGCTCCCGGCCGGACGCCTGCGTCCACGCCCGGCACACCGACAGGAACTGCTCCTTCGGTGTCCCGCACACCTGTTCCACCATCTCCGGGGTGTAGCGGGCGTAGTGCCGTTTGAGGATCTGGTAGACGCAGCGCGGGTGGGTCAGCGTCGGGTCGGCCGCGACGCCGCCCGCGACGCCTTCCAGCACCGGTCCACCGGAGCCGTGCTGGTAGGGCGAGGACGACTCCTTGGCCGCGGCGTGGTCGACGTCACCGGCGTCCGTGCCTTCGTAGTGCCAGCTCGCCGGATGGTAGCTGGCGGTGTCCGGGTCGTAGCCGCTGAACAGCCCGCCCAGGTCCTCGGTGTCCTGGAAGTCCTCACGGACCAGGAACGAGGCGTTGGTGTAGGCCACCACGTACTCGCGGAAGTCCAGGTCGTTGCTCAGGATGTGATTGATCACCCCGCCGAGGAACGCGATGTCCGTACCGGCGCGCAGCGGCACGTGCCGGTCGGCCATCGCGCTGGTGCGGGTGAACCGGGGGTCGATGTGGATCACCGTGGCGCCGCGCGTCTTGGCTTCCATCACCCACTGGAACCCGACCGGATGGGCCTCGGCCATGTTCGAGCCCATGATCACGATACAGTCGGAGTTGGCGAGATCCTGCTGGAAGTCCGTGGCGCCGCCGCGGCCGAAGGAGGTACCCAGACCGGGCACCGTGGCGGAGTGTCAAATACGCGCCTGGTTCTCGATCTGGATCGCGCCCAACGCGGTGAACAACTTCTTGATCAGGTAGTTCTCTTCGTTGTCCAGGGTCGCGCCGCCGAGGCTGGCGATACCCATGGTGCGGCGCAGCGGGTTGCCGTGCTGGTCGTGGTCCTGCCAGCCCTTGCGGCGCGCGTCCAGCACGCGGTCGGCGACCATGTTCATCGCCGTGTCCAGGTCCAGGTCCTCCCACTCGGTGCCGTACGGCCGGCGGTAGCGCACCTTCTGCTCCCGGTGCGGACCGGTGACCAGTTGCTTGCTGGCCGAGCCCTTCGGGCACAGGCGGCCGCGGGAGATCGGGCTGTGCGGGTCGCCCTCGATCTGGATGACCTTCTCGTCCTTGACGTAGACCCGCTGACCGCAGCCGACGGCGCAGTACGGGCAGACGGATCGGGCGACCCGGTCGGCGTCCGCGGTGCGCGGTGTCGTGGCCGCGTAGCGGGGGGACTCGGCGGCGGTGCCCCTGCCCAACCGGTCGGGGCCGACGACCTGGCGGTACACGGGCCAGAGCCGCAGCAGTTTCCGGGCTTCCATCGCCGCTCCGTTCCGTCGCCTGGTTCCGCTCACAGGCTAGTCACGGCGCGGCCCGCCGGCACTTCGAGTTCGATCGAGTTCGGTCGACGTCGGTCGGCTTCGATCGGCTTCGATCGGGCTTCGCTCGGTGGACACGAGGACGCCCCCGGTGCGACCGCGGGGAACAGCTGGACCGGGGGCGTGATCAGGGGTCGGCGCGGCGGTCGCCTCTCGGCGAATGGCGCGACGCGGCTCCAGCCGAACGGTATTCCGCGAAGGCGTGTAGGTGAGGCCCGGGGGACACGGACCGCACCGACCGCTCTGTCCAACGATGCGGCGGACGCCACTGTTCCGGCGCGCACGTGGTCTCGGTCTCACCCGTATGTCCGATACGTCGAGGCTTAAGGCAGCTCGGCGGCGTCCGTATCCAGGTCGGCGAACAGGTCACCGATGTCGCCGACGCGGTCGGGGACGTCGTGCGCGGTGAACACCAGGTCGGCCGGTGTGGCGCAGGCGCGGACCTCGGCCCAGGTGACCGGGGTGGATACGGTGGGTTCGTCGCGGCCACGCAGCGAGTACGGCGCGACCGTCGTCTTGGCCGGGTTGTTCTGGGACCAGTCGACGAACACCTTGCCGGTGCGCCGCGCCTTGGCCATCACGGCCGTCACGGCGTCCGGTGTCTCCCGGGCCAGCCGTTGGGCCACGCGCTTGGCGTAGGCGGACGGGGCGTCCGGCCGGTCGGTGCGGATGCCGGCGTAGACCTGGAGCCCCTTCGATCCGGATGTCTTCGCCACCGGGGTGAGCCCGTCGTCGACCAGGATGTCGCGGACGCGTTCGCCGACCCGGCAGCACTCCACGATCGTCGTGCCCGGACCGGGGTCCAGGTCGAAGACCAGGCGGTCCGGCAACCCCCGAGCCGGGCCGGGCGCGATCCGCCACTGCGGGACGTGCAGCTCCAGCGCGGCCATGTTCGCTGCCCACACCAGCCCGGCCAGCTCCTCCAGCAGCGGATACGTGATCGTGTCGCCCGGGTTGCCGGCAGTGGAGCGGGGGAGCCGCGCGGTGGGCAGCCAGTCCGGGGCACCGGCGGGCACGTTCTTCTCGAAGAACTCCTGCCCGCCCACGCCGTCCGGATAGCGGACGAACGTCACCGGCCGGCCGGCCAGGTGCGGCAGCAGGACGGGAGCCATCCGCGTGTAGTAGTTGATCACCTCGCTCTTGATCGTCCCGTCCGGGTACAGCGTCTTGTCCAAGTTGGACAGTGTGAGCCGCCGGTCGCCGACACGCACCGTCACCTTGGGCCCCAACGGCTCCGTGTCCACCGGGGGCGGTGCGTCGGCGCCGATCGGATCCGGCAGGCCGCGTCCCCCTCCGGCGGAACGGCCAGGTGCCGGTGCGACGACCTCGGCGGGGGTCCGGTCGGCGCGCAGACCGCGCCAGGCGGTGTGCCGCAGCCGTCCGGCGCCGCGGGTGAACTGCCGGTACACCACCTCGCCGACCAGGCTGGGCTGCACCCAGTGCGCCCGGGCGGTGTCCTCGCGCGGCGGCGTGGCCGCGAACGGGTGGGTGCGGCGCTCCAGCGCGTCCAACCGGCTCTGTAGCCGGGACCGTTCGGCTTCGGTGAACCCGGTGCCGACGTCACCGATGTAGACGAGGTCACCGGTGACCGGGTCGTGCGCGCCCAGCAGCAGCCCACCCATCCGGCCGGTGAGCCTGCCCTGCCCGGGCCGGTAACCGCACACGATGACCTCGGTGGTCTGGGTGAGCGGGTGTTTCAGCCACGCGTCACTGCGCCGTCCCGGGTGGTAGCCGGCGTGTCGGCGTTTCGCGACCAGACCCTCGTGGCCGGCCTCGGCGACGCGCCGCAGCAGGTGCTCCGGGGTGCTGTGGTCGGCGTCCAGGTCGGTGAAGGTGACCGCCGGCACCACCGCGACCCGGTACGGGTCGGGCATCGCCAGACCGGCCAGCAGGGCTCGGCGTTCGTCGTAGGGCGCCCCCAGCAGTGAGCGGTCACCCAGGCGCAGCAGGTCGAAGACCAGCAGCCGGACGGGTAGGTCGTCGAACGGGATCGGCGAGCCGCGGTGGGTCTGGTAACGGCCGCGGCGTTCCTGCAACAGCCCGAAGTCGATCTGGCCAGCGTCGTTGTAGACGACGATCTCGCCGTCCAGCACCGCGGGACGGCCCTCGGCGACCTGGCCCAGCACCGCGGCCACCGCCGCGAACTCGTCCGTGAAGTCTATTCCGTTGCGGCTGGTCAGCACCGTGGTGCCGTCGGCGGCGACCCGGCAGCAGCAGCGGTAGCCGTCCAGCTTGTGCTCGTAGGCCCACTCGGGTCCGGCGGGCAACCGGCCGCGGTCGCTCGCGGCCAGCATCGGCCGCACCCAGCCCGGCGCTGTCGACCGTCCCATGCGGACACTGTGCCGCCCCGGGCCCGAACGCGCACCTTGACCAGCGCGGACGGCCCGGGCGGCCGGGTCAGGGCCGGTCGAGTTCGCCGTGGCGGACGGCGACCGTGCGGGCCAGTTCGACGAGCTTGACATTGAGTTCCTGGGAGGTGCGGCGCAGCAGTGCGAAGGCCTCCTGGGCGGTGATGCGCTGCCGGTGCATCAGGATGCCCTTCGCCTGCCCGATGACGTCCCGGTTGTCCACCGCCCGCCGGAACTGGGCCAGCCGCACGTCGGCCAGTTCGGTGGTCTGGGCGTGGGCCAGCGCCAGCGAGGCGTGGGTGGCCAGCAGCAACGCGGCGTGGCGGTCGGTCGCGGTCAGTCCGTGCGGTCGGCGCGAGAAGATGGTCAGCGCGCCGGACAGCGAGCCCGAACCCGCTCCGGGCAGCAGCGCGGTGGAGACCAGGGCGCCGAAGCCGTGGCTGGTCGCCGCGGCGGTGAACTCCGGCCATCGCCGCTCGCGATGGAGGTCGGCACTGGCCGCGTAGGCCGGTCCGGCCGGGTCGGCGGCGTCCAGGCAGGGGCCCGCTCCGCTGCGGTACTGGACCTGGTCCAGTTCGTCGGCCGGATCGCCGGTGCTCTCCGGGGTGAAGAGCGTCCCGTCCGGCGCCCGCAGGGTCACACTCACCAGGTCGGAGTCCGTGACGACGATGGTTGCGGCGACAACGACCTGGTGCAGCGCCTCACCCACGGTCTTCGTACCCAGCAGCATCCGGGTCAGCGACTCGAACTGGTCCGTCAGCAGGTCGTCGTCCGGATGGGGCTCCGGACCGACGAGCGCGTGCTCCAACTCGGTGAACCGGGGCAGGGCCGCGCCGGGGTCGGCAGTGTCCAGCACCCTGGCGATCGGGCCGGCCGGGGTCACCAGCAGGCTGCACCGGACGCCGTTCGCGGCCTGGGCGTCGACGAACGCCCGCACCGCCGCCAGTCCACCGGCGGAGAGCTGTTCGACGTCGCGCATGTCCAGTACCAGCAGTGACGGCGACGGGAGCCGGGTGGTCGTGTCCACCAGCGCTCGGGTCGTCTCGGCGGCGGTCGCGCGTGTCAGGGCGCCGGACAGCCGCAGCACCACGGCTTGCTGGACGGTCGTCGCGGCTATCGTCACCTCACGCATCGTCGTGTCCCTCGATGTCATGTGCGTACACACCGATGTCGAGAACTCACAGTCCCACAAGTCGTGGTGATGATGCCACGGTTCGCGCTGCTGGCCGACCGGATCGTGGTCTTGTTCCGGGTCGCGATTGAAGCACGCCGGGAGTGGGTATCCGGTTCATGCGCTTGGTGAGTTCGTGGTGGCCCGCCGAGGGATGGTTGAGTCTCCAGCTGTCCGGCGACAGCACCCGTCGGCGCGTCGGTCGCATTGAGAGCGTCCGTTCGTGCGGCTTCCGTACCCACGAAGGGCACGTCTGCCTGACCGTCACCACCGCTACCGCGCCGACGCGCACCGTGCGTCTGCGCCGGAGGTGAGCGCATGACCCCAGTTCGCCACGCCCAGGACGACGAGTACCAACATCTCGCGCCGCTGTTCCACCAACTCGCCGACAGTTCGGAGACCGAGTCCGACCGGCGACGGATCCGGGACCGCCTCGTCACCGGTTACCAGCCGTTGGCCGAGCACATCGCCCGCCGGTTCCGCAACCGGGGCCAGCACGACGACGACCTGACCCAGGTCGCGATGGTCGGGCTGATCCACGCCGTGGACCGGTTCGATCCCGATCGCGGGTCGAACTTCCTGGCGTTCGCCATTCCGACGATCACCGGTGAGATCCGCCGCTACTTCCGGGACGCCACGTGGGGCGTGCGCGTGCCGCGCCGCCTCAAGGAACTCCATGCGACCGTCAACAACAGGGCGGAAGAAATCGCGCAGCAACTGGGCCGGTCCCCGCGACCGAGCGAACTGGCCGCACGGATGGGCCTGCCCGTCGAGGAGGTCTACGAAGGACTCCAGGTCGGCTTCGCCTACCGCAGCGAGTCGCTGGACCAAAGTTACGAGGGTGACGGCGGTATGGGCGGCGCGCGGGACTGCGATCTCGGCGTGCAGGACCGCGACCTGGCCGCGGTCGAGGTCCGGGAGGCGCTGTACCCGGCGCTGTCGACGTTGCCCGAGCGCGAGGCGTCGATCGTGACGATGCGGTTCTTCGGCAACCTCACGCAGACCCAGATCGCCGAGAAGCTGGGCATCTCCCAGATGCACGTCTCCCGCCTGCTGTCGGCCACCCTCCGCACCCTGCGCGCCCTCCTCGAGGACGGCGAGGGGCCGCTCACCTGACCGGTCGGCGCGTCCCGGCCACGCCGAGCCGAACGCTTGCGCGACACCGGTTTCGTGGCGCGTCACGGCCTGTGGTGCGTTTGCATGACAGTGCTCCACGGAACCGCATCGCCATCCTGAGGGTCCATATCCGCGGTCGCAACGTGACCGCTGGAGGAACGCGCCATGGGCACC
>DASZXM010000029.1:0-2464 GCA_035546415.1 Pseudonocardiaceae bacterium | reverse complement strand
TCCACGGCCGCGGTGGCCAGGGTGTCGTGACGGCCGCCGAGCTGCTGTCGGTCGCGGCGTTCGTCGAGGGCCACCACGCCCAGGCGTTCCCGAGCTTCGGCTCGGAGCGCACCGGGGCGCCGGTGGTGGCGTTCTGCCGGATCGACGACCACGAGATCCGCACTCGGCAGCCGATCATGCGCCCGAACGCGCTGATCGTGCAGGACCCGACGCTGCTGCACCAGGTCAGCGTGTTCGACGGGCTCGTCCCGGACGGCTACCTGCTGATCAATTCCGGCCGCAGTTTCGACGAGTTGGGGATCGGCGAGTTCGTCGCCCGGTTCCGCCGGGAACGGATGCTCGTCGTCCCGGCCGGCGAGTTCGCCCGGGAGCACCTTGACCGGCCGGTACCCAACGCGGCCCTGTTGGGCGGGTTCGCCGCCCTGACCGGACGGGTCCGGCTGCGGTCGGTGACCGGTGCCATCCGCGAGCGGTTCAGCGGCCGCGTCGCCGAGGGCAACGCGGCGGCAGCGCGGGACGCGTACGAGTTCGTCGCCGCCGAGATGAAGGAGTTGGGGCATGTTGCGGCAGATTGAGGGTTCCCGCGCGGTCGCCGAGACGGTCGCGCTGTGCCGCCCCGAGGTGATCTGTGCCTACCCGATCTCGCCGCAGACGCACATCGTGGAGGCGCTGTCCGGGCTGGTGAAGGACGGCTCGCTGAGCCCGTGCGAGTTCGTGAACGTGGAGTCGGAGTTCGCCGCGATGTCGGTGGCCATCGGCGCGTCCGCGACCGGTGCGCGGGCCTACACGGCGACCGCCAGCCAGGGCCTGCTGTACATGGTCGAAGCCGTCTACAACGCGTCCGGTCTCGGCCTGCCGATCGTGATGACGGTTGCCAACCGGGCGATCGGCGCGCCGATCAACATCTGGAACGACCACAGCGACACCATGTCGCAACGGGACTCCGGCTGGATCCAGCTGTACGCGCGCACCAACCAGGAAGCCGCCGACCTGCACGTCCAGGCGTTCCGGCTCGCCGAGGAGGTGTCGCTGCCGGTCATGGTGTGCATGGACGGCTTCGTGCTCACGCACGCCGTGGAGCGGGTCGACCTGGCCACCCAGGCCCAGGTGGACGCGTTCCTGCCGCCCTACGAGCCGCGACAGGTGCTCGACCCGGCCGATCCCGTGTCGATCGGCGCGATGGTCGGACCGGAGGCGTTCACCGAAGTGCGCTACCTCGCACACGAACGGCAGATGCGTGCCCTGGAGCTGATCCCGGAGGTCGCGGCGGAGTTCGCGGGCGCGTTCGGCCGGTCGTCCGGCGGCCTGGTGCACCCCTACCGCACCGAGGACGCCGACACGATCGTCGTCGCGCTCGGCTCGGTGCAGGGCACGATCGCCGACACCGTCGACGAACTGCGGGAGGACGGGGCCCGGATCGGCCTGCTGGGGATCACCAGCTTCCGGCCGTTCCCGCTGGACGCGGTCCGGTCGGCACTGGAACGGGCCAAGCGGGTCGTGGTGATCGAACGGGCACTCGCCGTGGGCATCGGTGGCATCGTCTCGGCGAACGTCCGGATGGCGTTGTCGGGCATCCAACTGCACGGCTACACCGTGATCGCCGGCCTCGGTGGCCGCGCGATCACCCAGGACTCGCTGCGCAACCTGTTCGTCGACGCGATGGCGGACACGTTGGAGCCGTTGACGTTCCTCGACCTCAACCGGTCGCTCGTGGAACGGGAGCTGGCCAGGACCCGCCGGCAGCGGCGTTCCGGTCCTGCCGCGGAGAACATCCTGCGCGACCTCGGTGCCGTCGCCAGCCGGATCAGGTGAGGAGCCTGTCATGCCCGTGCAGCAGATCAAGTTCTACCAGACCGGCAGTTTCGCCGTGGGCAACCGGCTGTTGGACCCCGACCAGCGCACCGTCCAGTCCACCGCGGACCGTGCCAACTCGCTGACCTGCGGGCACCGCGCCTGCCAGGGCTGCGGTGAGGCACTGGGCGCCCGGTACGCGCTGGACGCCGCGATGCGCGCCACCGGACGGCAGCTGATCGCCGTCAACTCGACAGGCTGCCTGGAGGTGTTCTCCACGCCGTACCCGGAGACGTCGTGGCGGATCGCGTGGCTGCACTCGTTGTTCGGCAACGCACCCGCCGTCGCCACCGGCGTGGCCGCCGCGCTGAAGGCCAAGGGCCGCGACGACATCCGCGTCGTCGGCCAGGGCGGCGACGGGGGCACGGTGGACATCGGGTTCGCCTGCCTGTCCGGGATGTTCGAGCGCGACGACGACGTGCTGTTCATCTGCTACGACAACGAGGCGTACATGAACACCGGGGTGCAGCGCTCCGGTGCCACACCGCCCGCCGCCCGCACGGCCACCACGCCCGCCGTCGGGCCGGAGCCGGGCAACGTGTTCGGGCAGGGCAAGAACGTGCCACTGATCGCGATGGCGCACGAGATCCCCTACGTCGCGACCGCCACCGTC
>DASZXM010000028.1:0-13007 GCA_035546415.1 Pseudonocardiaceae bacterium | reverse complement strand
ACCACGATTTCGTCGGGCCGCGCGGAATCGAGCCCCCGCCGTCACGATTCCGTCGGGGGCTCCGTGCGGTAGATGTCGGCCGCGTCGGGCACCGTGGCCACGCCGAGTTCCTGGGCGACACCCGCCACGGCGTCGGCCGCGACCGACGGGTCGTGGCGGCCGTCGACGGTGAAATACGGTGCGACGTAACGCTTGTAGTGTTCGCGAGCCTGCGTCTCGGTGAGGCCGGGGATAAGCGCGTTGAGGTACCGGACGGTCAGGTCCGGCTCGTCGTGGATCGTGCGCAGGGCCCGGCGGTTGGCGCGGACGAGCGCCAGCACGGCCGGGTCGTCGGGTGCGATGTGGGTGGGGTCGACGGCGACGCCGACCGTGGGGATCTGGAAGTCGTCCCCGACGAAGGCCAGCAGCCGCAGGCCGTTCTCCCGCGCCGCGACCTCGGGTGCCAGTGTGCTGCCGACGAACGCGGCGTCCAGTGAACCGTCGGCCAGCCGGCGGAGGTGGTGGCTGTAGTCGCCGGGCTTCATCACGACCGCGTCGACGTCGTGATCGGGGTCCAGGCCGTGCCGGCGCAGCACGATGCGGGAGAAGCAGCCCGGTGCGGTCCTCGGCCCGTGGATGCCGATCCGGCGGCCCCGCAGGTCCTCGACCGACCGGTAGCCGTCGCGGGCGAGCAGCCAGAACATCGGCCGCTGCGTGTTGACGGACAGGACCGTCCACGGGACGCCGTCGGTGACGCGGGCCAGCACCGCCCGACCCAGGCCGATCGTGGCCGTGCGCCGGACCCGCTCGTCCGGCCACGTGCATCCGTCGCGCAGGGCGACGTGGACGCCTTCCTGGGCGTAGTAGTCCTGTTGGTCGGCGACGTAGGCGACCAGTTCCTCGTGGATGCCCTGCCCGACGTAGGTGAGGTCGATGGTGTGCATGTGCGAGACGTCCCTTCCCGGTTCGCTCAGTCCATGGACAGTCCGCCGTTGACCGGCGCGGTGGTGCCCGTGATGAACCCGCTGTCGGTACCGGCGTAGAAGGCGACGGCGCGGGCGACGTCGTCGGGGACGGCGATCCGGCCGAGTGCGGTCCGGGCCGCCTGGTTGCGCTGGTGTTCCTGGTCGAGGGCGGCGGCGGTGATGGCGGTCTCGCCGACCGGGCCGGGTGCGACCACGTTGACGGTGATCCCGCGTGGCCCCAGTTCCTGGGCGACATAGCGGGCGAACTGGCTCAGCGCCGCCTTCGACGTGCCCAGCGCGATCATGCCGGCGCGCGGCTGCCGGGCCAGCACGGTGCCCAGGTAGACGATCCGTCCGTAGCCGCGCGCGGTCATACCCGGGACGACGGCCTTGGTCAGCAGGAACGCGGCGTGCATCTCCTGGTCCAGCTTGCCGCCCAGTTCCTCCCACGACATCTCGTCGAACGACTTGATGGCGTAGGGAATCAGCGCGTTGTGCACCAGGACCCCGACCTCGCCCAGGGTGGCCCGGATCTGGTCGATCATGTCGCGCACCGCCGACTCGTCGCGCACGTCGGCCCGCACCGCCACCGCGTGGCCGCCCGCGGACTTGATGGACGCCACCACCTCGTCCGCCTCCTCGACGCTGCTGCGGTAGTTCACCGCGACCCGCATGCCGCGTGCGGCGAGCAGCCGGGACACGGCCGCGCCGATGCCCCTCGTGCCACCGGTGACCAGGGCGACCCGCCCGCTGTCCGGCGAGCTCGCCAGCTCGGAAACTTTGGCATCGATTTGAGTTTCCATAGTATCGAGGTTACGCCCACGGCCGTCGCCCGGCTATCGGGGGTGGAGGTGGCGTTCGCCTCACCCGTTCGCGTGGTGTGCCTTGTCTTGTCGGACACGCCTTGTCTTGTCGGGACAGGCTTTGCCACCTTTCTGGACACCCGATCATGCGCCGTGCCAGCATCGTTTCGCCGTCGGACCGACGGCATGGACGACATCAGCAGGAGTGTCCGGTGACGTCACGAAGGATGCGGCGCGTGCTGCGGTCGATGCGGGGGAAGGCCGTCGTCGTCACCGTCGTGGCCACGGCGGCGACGATGGCGGTGGCCGGAACGGGCCAGGCGGCCGCCGGACCGGCGCAGCACCACCGGATTCCCACCGTCACCTCAGGCGACGCACGCTTCCAGGTCCTGTCCCCCACCGTGATCCGGACCGAGTACGCCGGTGACGGGCACTTCGTCGACAGTTCGACGTTCAACGCGGTCGGCCGTGGCTCGTTCGCGCCGACGCCGTTCACGTCCACCTCCGCCAACGGCGTGCTCACCATCCGGACCAGCGCGCTGACGCTGCGGTACCAGGAGGGTTCGGGGCCGTTCGACGCGCGGAACCTCTCCGTGCACCTGACCGCGGGCACCGCACCGGTCACCGCGACCCCGTGGCAGCGCCTGACGTGCGGCATCGACGCCCTGTGCGAGGCCGAAGACCTGTCCTACGACGGGGTGTCCGTCGCCGCCGACCACTCCGGCTACACCGGTTCCGGTTTCCTGGCCGGTTTCCAGAACACCGGCAACTCGATGTCCGCGACGACGGACGTCACCACGGCCGGCACGTACCAGTTCGACCTCCGGTACGCCAACTCCCTCGGCGGCGACGGCCAGAACACGACCCGCACGCTCAGCGTCTCGGTCGACGGTGGGGCGAACCGGACCGTGACGCTGCCGGTGACCGGCAACTGGGACACCTGGGCCGTGGCTGCCGTTCCCGTGCGGCTGCCGGCCGGCGAGCACACCGTTACGGTGACCAGGACGAACACCGACTCGGGCAACGTCAACGTGGACAGCGTCGCGATCGTGACCCCGGGCGCGGCCTACCCGGCGGCGGCCACCAGGGCGATCCCGGACTGTCGTTTCGGCGTGAGCTGCGAGGCCGAGGCCGGCCGCACCGCCGGCAGCGCGATCGTCGCCACCGACCACACCGGGTTCGCCGGCCCGGGATTCGTCGCGGAGCTGAACCAGGGATCGAGCCTGACGCAGCGGATCGTGGACGTGCCCGCCGACGGTACGTACTCGCTGAACATCCGCTACGCCAACGGAGCGGGCGGCGACGGACTCCACCAGACGCGCACCGCGACCGTCTCGACGGGCGACACCACGCGGACGTTGACCTTCCCGGTGACGGCCGACTGGGACACGTGGTCGACGGCGTCGCTGCCGGTCACGCTGCGGGCCGGCACCGACGACATCACCCTCGCCTGCCCGGACCCGACCAGCTGCCACGTCAACGCCGACACCGTCTCCGTGTCACCGGTCGGGGCGGCCGTCCCCCAGCCGCACCTCGCGCTCGGCGGCTACCGCCGCAGCCTGGACGGCGTGAACGGTGACAACGGCGTCCCCGCCACCACGCCGGGACTGCTGCACAAGGACGGCTGGTACCTGTTGGACGACACGCGGTCGGCGCTGTACGACCCGGCCACCCGGCAGGTCACCCAGCGCCCCGGCCACGGCGGCAAGCCGTACCAGGACGGCTACGTGTTCGGCTACGGCCACGACTACGAGCGGGGCCTGACCGACCTGGCCACCCTGACCGGTCCGCCCGAACTGCTTCCCCGGTGGGCCTACGGTGTCTGGTACTCCGAGTACATCGACCGCACGGCGGCCGACTACGAGAACACGATCCTGCCCGCGTTCCGCTCCCAACACGTCCCGCTGGACGTCCTGGTCACCGACACCGACTTCAAGTCCCCGAACACGTGGAGCGGCTGGGAGATGGACCCGGCCAAGTTCCCCGACCCCACCGCGTTCTTCGACTGGTCGGCGGCCCAGGGCCTGCACAACACCCTGAACATCCACCCGAGCATCCTCGCCTCCGACCCGCAGTTCGCCCAGGCCCAGGCGACGGCCGGGAACAAGCTCCAGGACGGCGGCTGCGCGTCGGGCGCCGGAGCGGGCGGCGCCTGCTACACGTTCGACTGGGGCGACCCGGACCAGCTCACGGCGTACCTGGACCTGCACCGGACGATGGACCAGGAGGGCAACGACTTCTGGTGGCTGGACTGGTGTTGCGACGCGAGCGACTCGTCACTGGCCGGCGTGACGCCGGACGCCTGGATCAACCAGCAGTACGCCACCGACTCCGACCGGGCGATCGGCCGTGGGTTCGTCCTGTCGCGGGCGTACGGGTCGCTGCAGTCGGGCACGTACAGCGGCTACGCGGGCCTGCCGACCGGGCCGTGGGCGGACAAGCGCACCACGATCCACTTCACCGGTGACACGTCGTCCAACTGGTCGACCCTGCGGGACGAGGTCGGCTACACGCCCGGCGAGTCCGTGGCCACCGGCATGTCGGCGATCAGCCACGACATCGGCGGTCACAACGACACCACCGGCCTGACCGGGTCGGAGACGTACACGTCCGGCGGCCAGACGTTCCGCACGCACAAGCTGCCCGACGACCTGTACGCCCGCTGGGTGCAGTTCGGCACGTTCCAGCCGATCGACCGGCTGCACAGCAACCACAGCGACCGGCTGCCCTGGCAGTACGGCCCGGCGGCGGACGCGTCCGCGGCGAAGTTCCTGAACCTGCGGGAGAACCTGGTCCCCTACACGTACTCGCTGGCCCAGCAGGCCAGTGCCACGGGCATCCCGGTGGTGCGTCCGACGTACCTGGAGTACCCGGAGGAGGCGCAGGCCTACGCCACGGCCGACAGCGAATACCTCTACGGTCCGGACGTCCTGGTCGCACCGGTCACCACGCCGGGCGACACGGCCACGACGTCGGTCTGGTTCCCGCCGGGCCAGTGGACGGACTACTTCACCGGCCAGACGTACGCCGGCGGCACGACCCAGAACGTCACCACCGGGCTGGACTCGATGCCGGTGTTCGTCAAGGCGGGCGCGATCCTCCCGACGCGCACCGACGACGTCACCAATGACGTGCAGAACCCGCTGCGCAAGGTCACCCTCACGGTCCCCGAAGGCGCGTCGGGCTCCGTCACGCTCTACGAGGACGACGGCACCACCACCGACCCGCACCAGAGCGCCCGGACGACGATCCGGTACACGGAGACCGGCACGCGGCACACGATCACCATCGCCCCCGCTGTCGGCCACTACCGCGGCCAGGTGACCAGTCGCCAGTGGACGGTCACGTTCCAGAACGCCGCGCCGCCGACAACGGTCACCGCCAACGGCGTCCGCCTATCGGCGAACGCCTACCACTGGGACGCCACCGCGCACACGCTGACGGTCACACTCCCCTGGCGCACCGTGCACGCCCCGGTGGTGCTCAGCTACCGCTGAGGTCCCGGCCGCCGAGTTCGTCGGCGGCGACCCGGGTGATGGTCGCCGCCGTCCGCACCAGGGACGCGATCGCCGTGTCACCGTCCAACCGGCACAGGTCGGTCAACGAGAACAGCGCCTCCGCGCTGACCACCGCCGCGAGGTCCCGCTTGAGATCGGCCAGGCGTTCGCCCGCCGGCACGACCGGGTCCAGCGCTTCGTCGATCAGGCCGAAGCGGAAGCCGGGCCGGGTGGGCACCGACTCCGGCCGGGTGATCGTCGACGCGATCACCGCCCGCACGGAACCCTGGTAGGCCAGCACCTTCCGACACAGGAACTCCGTGGCGAAGGCGATCCGTGCGGCCGGGTCGGTGACCTCCGCGACCGGGGCCAGCGCCTCGGCCGGCGTGGGCCACAGGCCGGCCAGCGCCTCGTTCACGACCGACACCAGATCCGGGAAATGGCGGTAGGCGGTCGCCTCGGCGACACCTGCCGACCGAGCCACGGCCGGCATGGTCACGTCGGCGCCCGATGCGATCAGTTCGCGGCAGGCGGCGACGATCGCCTCGCGCGTGCGCTGCTTCTGGCACGCGCGACTGATCCGCTCCCTGGCGACCACCACACTCCTCCCGCTCGGCAGGCCGCAGTGTAACGGCGCCACCGTCGATCGCGGCTACGCCGCCAGTTCCCGCCCGCCGGTCTCCATGGTCGCCAGTGTCGCGAGGCAGCTGACGACCGCGGCCACCACGACCGCTATCGCCACGCTGATGCCGCTACCGGTCCGGCTGACCAGCCACACCGCGAAGATCGGCGCCGTGCCACCGAACAGTGCGGACGCGACCGCGAACGCGAGCCCTCCCCCGCTGACCCGGACCCGGGCCGGCAGCAGTTCCAGCATGATCGGGATCTGCACGGCCTGGTGCAGGGCGATCGGCACGACGATCGCGAGCTGGGCCACCAGGACGAACCCGAACGTGCCCCGGCCCATCAGCACGAAGACCGGCACGGCGAGCACCATGAACAGCAGCTGCGCCGCGAACAGCACGGGACGCCGGCCGACCCGGTCGGCCAGCCTACCGAACAGCGGAATCATGCACAGCAGGAAGCACTGCGCCACCAGGGCGCTCAGGAACGTCGCACGCTCACCGATGTGCGTGTGGCCCAACAGGTACGTGGGCACATAGGTGAGGAACACGTAGAACGCGAAGAAGCTGCCGCACAGGAAGATGCCCAGCAGGCGCAGGATCTGGCCCAGGTACCTCGGGTTGGTGACCAGTTCGACGATCGGGGCGCGGGCGATGGCCCCACGCTCCTCGATGCTGCGGAACTGTGGTGTCTCGGTCAGGCGGGACCGCACGAACCAGCCGATCGCGCCCAGCGGGGCGGCGACCAGGAACGGGATCCGCCAGCCCCAGGACGCCAGCGCGTCGTGCGGCAGCGTCGCCGACAGCAGGGTCGCCACCAGCAGGGCGAGGATACTGCCGGACGTCGCACCGACCTGGACCCAGCTGGCCGCGAAGGCGCGGCGACCGCCCGCACTGTGCTCCAGCACCAGCGAACCGGCGGCGGGGACCTCGCCGCCGGTGAAGATGCCCTGCGTCAACCGGCACAGCACCACCAACACGGGAGCGGCGACACCGATCGACGACGCCGTCGGCAGGACACCGATCAGCGCGGCCGACACGGACGCCCCGAAAATGGTCACCGCCAGTATCCGGCGCCTGCCGAGGCGGTCCGCGAAATGACCGATGACGATCGCGCCGAGCGGCCGGGAGACGAACGTCGACAGCAGCCCGACGAACGTCGCCGACAAACTCGCGACCGCATTGTGTGCCGGAAAGAATTGCGCCGAGAGGAAGACCGCGAAATATCCGTAGATCGTGAAGTCGTACCATTCGACCACCTGCCCCGCCGCGCCGCCGATACGTATCGCCAGCTGGCCGGGTCGTTTCGTGGGCACGTCGGTACGGGGCTGGATAACAGACATGAATGGTCTCCCGAGGCATTGTCGGACGTCGGTGTCCGAACGCGATTACCCGTTCTCGCCGCAGGAACCGCGGGCGACGAGTGTCGGTTCGAAAGTCAACCGAACCGATTCGCCCGGGTTGTCGACGATGAGTTCCGCGGCCCGCTGCCCCATCCGGTAGGACGGTTGCGCGACGACCGTGATGCCGAGGGTCGGCGCCCAGACGAAGTCGTCCATCGTCAGGAACCCGATGTCGTCCGGGATCGCCAGCCCGCGACCGGTCAGTGCGGAGTGGACGGCGACCGTGCGCCTGCCGGTGAGGCAGGCGATCGCATCCAGGTGGGCGTTGCGTTCCAGCAGCGCCCCCACCCCGTCACTCACGTGTTCGTCGGCATCGACCGACGCCAACGCCTCCGCCGGCAGGGACACGCCCGCATCGGCCAGTCCCTGCCGCAGTCCTTCGGTGCGGTCGATCTGCGACGGCCGCGTGCCGGACGTGATCACGCCGACCGAACGCCGCCCGCACGCCACCAGGTGCTCGGCGATCAGCCTGCCGGCCGCGACGTTGTCCAGGGCGACCGAGTGCAACCCGGGCGGCGCGTCGGGCACCGAGCGCGCGACGATGACGCACGGGGTCCCGCCGACGGCCATCTTGCGGGTCCGGTCGTCGGTGGACCCACCGGTCGTCACGATCAGGCCGCGCACCCGCTGCTCGTCCATCGTCCGGACGTGTGCGACCTCGCGACCGGCGCGGTGGAACGTGTTGGCGAACATCACCAGGCTGTCGTTGGCGTCGGCCACCTCGTCGATCCCGCGCATCAGGTCCAGGTAGAACGGGCTGCGCAGGTCGTCGATGACCACGCCGATCGTGCTGGACCGCCCGGCGAAGATGCTCTTGGTGAGCGCGTTGGGCGAGTAGTCCAGGCTGTGGACCGCGTCCCACACCCGGGTCGCGGTGGCCTCCTTGACCGCGCCCCCGTTGAGCACCCGCGACACAGTCGCGACCGACACCCCCGCCGCCGCCGCGACATCGCCGATGGTCGTCCGCTTCATCGCCCGTCCCTTCTCACCACGTCGGTCAGGCCCCGACCCGCACCCCGTCGCGAACAACGGTCGCACCGCCGATCATGACCGTGCGAACGCGGGCCAGCTCCGCCGGGTCGGTGAGCACGAGGTCTGCGACGGCGCCCGGGACGACACGGCCGCGGCGCGGTGCCACGCCGGGAATGGCGTCCGCGACGGCGGCGGTCGCCATCGTGATCGCGGCGGGCAGCCGCACCACGCCCGCCTTGGTGGCCCGGTCGACGGCGAGCAGGATGGCGTCGTGGTGGCCGCCCGCGTAGTCCGTCGAGATCGTGTCCACCAGGCCGGCCTCGAACATCGCGTACAACAGTTCCGGGCCGTCGGTCAGCCGCCGTGCGCCGAACGTGTCCAACGTGGAGACGTCCACCGTGGCACCCAGTTCCTTGAGCCGTTCGGCGTGCCGCAGGGCCTCGCGCAGGTCGAAGCTGGAGTGGTTGGAGTGCCCGGCGATGAGCCGCACGTCGGTGCGGGCGATCGCGGCGACCTGGACCATCGACGCGGCGGCGTTGTGCACCAGCACGGGTACGCCGGCCCGGTACGCGTGGTCGGCGGCCTCGGCGAGCCCGTCCAGGGCGACGTCGAACGCGGGCAGCACGATCCCGGAGACGATCTCCCGGACCTCGTCGACCGACAGCCTGCCGGCCAGCCCCGCGTCCGCCAGCGCCGCCTCGACCGCGTCCCGGTCGAACGACGACACCGCGATGTGGCGACCCAGCACGGCGACCTTCAGCGCGTCGGCCTGCCGGGGCGTGATCGTCACCCCGGTGCGCCGGGCCACCTCGGCCGGGATGTACATGTAGCTCGCCCCGCCACCGCCCAGCGTGTGCCCGGCGCCGATCTCGCCGAGGGCCACGGCTCCCGCGTCGACGGCCCGGCGCGCGGTGAACGCGCGGTTCTCGTCGGTGAGCCCGCCGCCGTCCGCGATGGACGCAGCCCGCAGGCAGGCCGGTGTGTTGCAGGACGCCAGCCGGACCGTGACCGGGTGGTCGTCGTTGGTCCGCGCCACGGCGTCGGCGGTGACGAAGCCGTCGACGCAGAGCACGGTGGTGGTGCCCTCCAGCAGGTGCCGGTCCAGGTTGGCGCGCACCTGCTCGGGTGGAAGTCCCTCGTGGCCGCTGGGGAACAGCGGCCCGTACGCCGTGCCGTGGGTGTGGTTGTTGATCAGGCCGGGAAGCGCGAGGGTGCCGGCGGCGTCGACGATCTCGTCGACCCTGCCGTAGTCCGCCGCCGGCCGGGTGGGCACGATCTCCCGGACCGTGTCACCCTCGACCACGATGTCGACATCGGACCGCCGCTCGGCACCGGTGCCGTCGACCAGGTCGCAGCCGTGCAGAACCGTCGTGCGCACAGTGCCTCCCTCAGAGCCGCTCGAAGCGGAACGGCGCCAGTTCCGCGGAGTGGTCGTCGCCGAGCACCTCGCCCGCCACGAGCGCACCGGCGTGCACGCTGAGCGTGGCCCCGCTGTGCGACACGGCGAAGTGGAAGTTCGGCAGCCCGGGCGCCCGGCCCAGCACGGGCAGGCCGTCGCCCGGGATCGGCCGTTCACCGACCCGCACGCTCTCCACGGTTGCCGCACGCAGGCCCGGGTACAGCGCACAACCCGCCTCGACCACCTTGTCCACCGCGGCCCGGTCCACGTCGACCGCACCGTCGTCCGAGACCTGTGCGGCTTCGTCGATGTCGTGCGTGTGCAGCAGCAGCCGCCCGGCACCGTCCGGCCGCAGGTGCACGTGTGGTGCGTGGACGACGCGGGACACGGCGACCGCGACCGGTGACGTGTAGATGAGCACGCCCCGCGTGTTGCGCATGGGCAGCCGCAGCCCGGCCAGCGCCGCGATGTCGGCGGCCGCCGGTCCGGCACAGTTCACCACGGCATCGGCGGGCAGTTCCCGCCCGGACGCGAGCCGGACCGACCGCACCAGTCCGCCGGACACGTCGATGCCGGTGACGGCGTCGTGCCAGACCCGCTCCGCGTCCGCCGTGGACAGCAGGTGCGCGATCAGCCGCGTCGGCTCGATCCACCCTTCGGCCGGGAAGTAGGCGATCTCGTCGGCGGGCGGTTCCGCGGGGTTCATGTCGGGTTCCAGGCGCAGCACGTCGGCGCGGGTGAGCCAGCGGGCCGCGTACCCGTAGTCGCGCACGGCGTCGACCTTGCGGCGCAGCCGTTCCCGTTCGGCGTCGTCGCCGCCCCACTCCAGGTTGCCGCCCTCGTGGTACCAGTCGGCGCCGGGCACGTCCCGGGCCAGCCTGCGGTGCACCTCCATCGCGGCGACGCTGAGGTCGTGGTACGCCCGGGGCTGCTTGCCGCACGAGTTGGTCCACGAGAACGTCGCGCCCGAGGTGCCGGCGCCCGGCGCACCCGAGTCGACCACGGTGACGCGGGCACCGCGCCGTGCGAGTTCCGCGGTCACGGCGGCTCCGTAGACGCCGGCACCGATGACGACGACCTGCTCGACCATGGACCGCTCCCTCTCTCGTGGCTTCGTGATGTAACTAGTTACAGTTACTAGTTACAAAACTAGAACACAGGAGCCGGGGAACAGTCAAGGACGCCGACCGGCCGGGATCGGACGGCAGGCTGTCGGCCATGGCGGGCGAGCGGGACCAGCGACAGGCAAACGCGACCAGCTACAGGCACACGCGACTGGCGGCGGGCGAGTGGGCCGGCGGCGGGCGAGCGCGACCAGCGACAGGCAAACGGGCCGGCGGCGGGCAAACCGGGCCGGCGGCGGGTAAACGCGACCAGCGACAGGCAAACGCGACCAGCGACAGGCGAGCCGGAGCGGTGGCGGGCGTTCCGCTTCTCGCCGGGTGGTGCCGGGCGCTATCCGTTGGTCTTGACGGTCAGGTTGCCCTGGTCGTCGGTGATCGTCACCGACGCCGTGCCCGGGTGGTCGCCGTAGTACTCGCAGTAGAACTCGGTGTTCGGCACGACCACGACGGACACCGGACAGGCCACCAGCGCCGGCTGCAGACCGTCGACCTGGGCGGCCACCTGCTCCTCGACCGCCTTCGGGTCGAGCACTCGCGGCTGCTGGACGGAAACGACACCGGTGCTCGTGATCTTGACCGTCACGACCACGGCGCACACGGCAACGACGAGCGAGGAGAACCCGATTACGAGGCGCGCGAAGCCGCGCTGATCCGCCATGCGCGCATTCGTACCGCAGCACGCACCGGACCGGACCGATCTTGCTCAACCTGTGGCAGAGATCACGACCGTCCGATCAGGCCGGTGCCGTGCGCGGACAGGAAGTCGTCCACGACGCGCCCGCAGAACTCCGCGTCGTTCGGGCGTCCGGTGACCAGGATGTTGAACAACAGCGGGCCGATCAGCTGCGCCGTGGCGAACTCGATGTCGCGTTCGGACAGTGGCTCGTGGACCCGGAGGCATTCCACGAGCACCGCGTCGAACGGGCGCCGGTAGCTGTCGATGACGTGCTCGCGCAGCGCGCTCAGCTGGGTCCGCTCGTCGGCGTCGGCGGGCGCGTCGGCGGACAGCCCGATGGTCGACATCCACACCACGGCCGCGACGGTCGACGCCTTGTCGATCTGGTCGGCCTGGTTGAGCAGCAACCGCAGGAGGCGTTCGCGGGCGGGCAGGCCGGCTTCCGGCAGGCGCAGCGGCGGCAGCAGTTCCTGGAACGCGGCCGCGAGCAGTTCGGTGTTGTTCGGGAAGTGCCGGTAGAGCGTGGATCGGGCCACGCCGCTGCGCGCGGTCACGGCGTCGACGGTGACCTGCCGGACGCCGCCCTCGGCGAGCAGCCCGACCGCCGCGGCCAGGATCGCGGCGCGCGAGCGGTCCAGCCGGGGGTCCCGGCGGTCCGGGACGTGCTGCCTGGTCATCTCGTGATTGTTCCTCGCCGCACCACGACACCTGAAACGAAACTGCCAGTCCTGCTACGATACCCGTAGTTTCGTTTCCGAGGTGGAACGAGGTCGCATGGCCATTCGCGAGCACCCTCGACCCGCCGACCGGCCCGAGCTGTCCACGGCGCGCCGGGCCTGGACCGTCGCGGTGATGTGTGCCGCGGTGTGCCTGGTGATCGCGATGGTCACCATCGTCAACACCGCGCTGCCCGAACTGGCCGTGCACACCGGCGCCAGCCAGGCGGCGCAGACGTGGATCGTGGACGTCTACACCCTGGTGCTCGCGGCGCTGGTGCTGCCGATGGGCGCGCTGGGCGACCGGTACGGCAGGCGTGGCGTGCTGATCATCGGCCTGGCCGTGTTCGCCGTCAGCTGTGTCGCACCGCTGTTCGTCGACTCGGCGGGGTGGCTGATCGCGGCGCGGGCGGCCACCGGGCTGGGTGCGGCCATGATCATGCCGGCCACCCTGTCGATCATCAACGCCGGCTTCCCGCCGGAGCGGCGCGGCCATGCGATCGGCATCTGGGCGGCGGTGGCCGGTGTCGGCGGCCTGGGCGGGCTGATCGTCGCCGGCCTGCTGCTGGAGCACTTCTCGTGGCATTCGGTGTTCGTCGGGCCTGCCGTGCTCGCCGTCGTCCTGGCGGTCGCGTGCGGCACGGTGCCGACGTCCCGGGAACAGGTGGCACACCGGGTCGACACCGTGGGCGCGCTGCTGGGCGCGCTGGCGGTCGGCGCGCTGGTGTTCGGCATCCTGCGTGCGGCGACTCTGGGCTGGGGCAGTGCGGTGGTGATCGCCTCGATCGCGGCCGGTCTCCTGCTGGGCGGGCTGTTCGGCTGGTACGAGTCGCGGCATCCCGCGCCGCTG
>DASZXM010000027.1:0-4646 GCA_035546415.1 Pseudonocardiaceae bacterium | reverse complement strand
TTCGGCCAGCTGCTGGACCGGCACGGTGCCACCCGGGTGCGGCTGGGCCCGCTGGACATGACGGCGGCCGTCGAACTGCTCGGCCGGATGGTCACGGACGCGCGGGTGGCGGGCGACCCGGCCGGCACGGTGGTGCTGGCGCAGCTGTGCGACGGGCTGCCGCTCGCGCTGCGCATCGCAGCCGCGCGGCTGGTCGCCAAGCCGCACTGGACCATCGACCACCTGGTGGACCGGCTGGCCGATCCGGCCCGCAGGCTGGACGAGCTGGCGGCGGGCGGCCATGACGTGCGGGCCAGGATCCTCACCAGCTACCGCGATCTCGCGCCGCGTGCGGCGATGCTGTTCCGCAGGCTGGGCACGGTCGACCAGGGCACGTTCGGCACCCGGATGGCCGCGTCGCTGGCCGGCACCACCAGCGACGACGCCGAGAGCCTGCTGGAGTCCCTTGTGGACGCCCACCTGGTCGACGTCGCCGGTCGCGACCGGTCCGGCGAGGTGCGGTACCGGCTGGGCATGCTGCCGCTGCTGTTCGCGCGGGAGCGGGCCGGGTCGGAAATACTCGCGTGCCCCGGTCCGCCGCATCCGTGGCGCTCCGACGATCTGTCAGTGTGAACGCATGCCCGTGCGCGCGGGCCACGTTTCCGGTTGACTCATCAACCACAATGCCGTGCCTCCCGGTAGGTGGCCGGGAATGGTGCGGAGATACACGTGATATTCACGTGTGGGGCGTTGGATTGGTGCAGGTTGCTGACGCGTGGACGATGCCCGAATTTTCAGAACTCCCGAGTATCGTAGGTGTTGTGGGTTGTTTCGCCCTCCGCTTCCCGTTCTTCGGTGACGGTTCGTCATCGACTGATTACCGCAGGTCTCCAGGGCTGTCGCGGCAGGTCGGCGGCGGCTGGAATATGTCGTGATTGAGCTGGGAAAGTTTCAGGTTTTGGTCATCCGCATTGCATGCAACTTCTGGACGCGCCAGATCCTGCCCTGCTAGGGTCCAGTTATCTTGAAGCGTCGGGATGTGTGGGGTGGGGGCCCTTTTCGTCTCGGCGTCGTTGCTGCGATGCGTTTCCGAGCGATTAGGGGGGAAGCCGGATATGCATATCGAGATCCGTCACGCGAGGGTCGTGGCGACAGTGGCGGAGGCCGGCAGCATCTCGAAGGCGGCGGCCGCGCTCGGCCTGCCGCAGCCCAGCCTCACCGCTCAGCTGCGCCGCATCGAGAAGGCCGTCGGTGGCGAACTGTTCACCCGGTCCCGCTCCGGCATCACACCGACTCCGCTGGGGGAGCGCCTGATCCCGCTCCTGGTCGACCTGGCCGCCCGCGCCGACGCGGTGATCGCCGAGGCGTCGTCGCTGTCGTCGGGCGTGCTGCGCATCGGCAACGCCGAGTGGACGCCCGCGACACTGCACCGGGCCATCCAGAGTTCGCTGCCGTACTGGGAGGTGCAGACCGAAACGCTGGACCCGATGGCCGGCGTGGAAGCCGTGTACCGGGGCGTGCTGACGGCGGCACTGGTGCCCAGTGCGGAGGCGATCGCGCCGCTGCGGGTGCCGGAGTCGACGTTCGCCAAGGAGATCATCGTCCGCGAGCCGATCTGCGTCGCGCTGCCGGTCGGCCACGAACTCGCCGGCATGAACGTGGTCAGCTGGCCGAGACTGGCGGAGCTGACATGGGTGCGGCACGTCCGCGGACACTGGTTCCACCAGGTCGAAGACCACGTGTTCACCGACGTCGGCCGCATCACGCCCAACGTGCTGCACCACGTCGGCGGGCAGGCCGAGGCGATGAGCTGGGTGCGTGACGTCGGCGTCGCCGCGCTGGTCACCCCGACCGGTGCCGCACGGGACGTCGTGCTGGTGCCGGTCGAACAGGCGCCGCGCAGCCACCTGCTGCTGGTGTGGCGCAAGGAGTCCATCCACCCCAACACGCAGCACCGGCTGGTGCACACGCTGCGCGGCTACTACTGCGAGTACGCCGGCACGATGCCCGGCTACTGGGACTGGATGACCGCCCACCCCGCCGAATACGCGGAACTGGCCGCGTTCCTGCCGCGCAGACGCCGCGAGTAGCGGCTCCGCAGCCCGCCTCCCGGCCCGCGACCCGGACGTCGTCCCCCGCGGTCCGGAGGGCGCCGGGTCGCGGGGGTTCGGTGTCAGCGGCCGGGCCAGGCGTGGTGGTCGCGCGATCCGTACGGCGGTGGTGGTCCGTGTGGTTCGGCGGTGGTGTGTGCGGCACGTCCCGCGGCCCGGACGGCGCCGGGTCGCGGGGGTTCGGTGTCAGCGGCCGGGCCAGGCGTGGTAGTCGCGCAATCCGTACAGCAGCGGCGGTCCGTGTCGTTCGGTGACCGTGTGGGTCTCGCCGAAGACGACCACGTGGTCGCCCACCACCTCGGTGCGCGCCACGTCGCAGTCGGCGATGGTGTGGGCGTCCGCGACCAGGTGCGGGCCTGCCGTCGTGGGGTCGGCGGTCCAGTCGACCAGGTCGAACCGGTCCGGGTTGCCCGACGCGAACAGCTGCGCCACCTCCTGTGCCCTGTCGTGCAACAGGTTCACCGCGAACGTCCCGCTGCGCAGGATCGCGTCCAGCGTCGGGCTACCGGTGCGCAGGCACACCAGCAGCGTCGGCGGGTCGAGCGTCACGCTGCACACCGACGAGCACGTCATGCCACGGGGTACGCCGTCATCGTCGATCGTCGTGACGATCGCGACACCGGTGGGAAACCGGCACATCATCGCCCGGAAACCCTCCGTCGCCGTGCCCGTCACCGGGTGCACGACCGGAAACATCTGTCGGGTGGTCATCTCGGTCATCAGGCTGTCCCCACTTCGGCGGCCGCCACCGGTACGGCCTCCAGTTCGGTTGCCGTGCGGCGGTCGATGCACAGCAACAGCGGTCCGGTGAGCGCCGTGGTGACCAGCGCCATGACGATCGACGTGAGCATGAGTGGCGCCGTCAGGATGCCGGCGCTGTATCCGGCTTGGAGCACGATCAGCTCGGTCAGGCCGCGCGTGTTCATCATCACGCCGACCTGCGCCGACACCGTCCGCGACTGGCCGCCCAGGCGGGCGCCCAGGTAGCCGCCGCCGATCTTGCCGACGACGCCCAGCACGACGACGACCGCGATCAGCTCCCACGGTGCCGCCGAGAACGCGCCGACGAGCACGTTCACCCCGGTCACCACGAAGAACACCGGCACCAGGAAATGGCCCACGGACGTCACCATGTCGACGGCCTTCGCCCACGGAGCCGAGTCGCCGACCGGCACGGCGAGCCCGACCAGTGCGGCACCGAGGATCGACGTGAGGCCCAGGTGCTCGACGGTCAGCGCCACCGCGATGGCCACGGCAGCCAGGATCACGGCCGTCGTCCGAGGCAGCCGCGAGCACAGCCTGCCGGCCGCCTCGGTGCGCAGGACCCGGCGGATGCCCAGCGCGACGACGACCCCGCCGGCCAGCACGGCGACCGCCTTGAGGAAACCGGTGACCTGACCGGACCGCAGGCCGATGGCGACGGCCAGCAGCAGCCAGCCCGCGGTGTCCATGGCGATCGAACCGGACATCGACAGCCGGCCCGCCCGGGTGCCGGTCATACCGCGATCGGTGAGGATCCTGGCCAGCACCGGCACGGCCGTGATGGCCATCGTGACGGCCACCATCACCACGAACGCGGGCGCGGGCGCGTCGCCGCGGACGGCGGGCCCGGTGAACCGCAGCACGAACAGTGCCAGCACGGCGCCCAGCAGCAGCGCCGGCACGAACGAACCGGCCGCCACCCACGCGACCGCGCGGCGCGGCAGCCGGGCCGGGCCGGTCTTCAGTTCGTGGGCCACGCCGACCAACAGCAGGATCAGGCCCAGCTCGCCGAGCGTCTTGAGCACCGACATCACCGGCGCCGGCAGCAGCTCGTGGAACCGGGCGGTGCCCAGCAACGCCACGGCGGCCGGTCCGGCCAGGATGCCGCCGGTGATCTCGCCGATCACCTGCGGCTGGCGCAGCCACCGCGCCACCTGCCGGCCGGCCAGCCCCACGAGAACGATGACGGCCAATGCCGCGACCACGTGCAGCGCCCGCAGCACGACGTCTGTGTTCACGACCGCCACCGGGCCGCGCCCGCGGTGATCGGCTTCGAATTGCAGTCCATCATTCACGACTCCCGTTGGTTGGTTTGGCGGGGGACCGGAAATGCGGCCGGTATGGTTTCGTCGCGGCGAGCCTATGTGGCGCTCCACTAATGCGGCCAGGAGCTTTAGCGGCAGGCGAAAGTCGCAGGTCGGCGGTGCACCGAACGGGTCATACCGTCAGGCGTATATAGAGGACTCGCAGAATAGCGCTATGTGGCGGCACCCCTGTCGTTGACACTCCCGGTCGGCGCTGGTTATCGTCGCTTCGCGCTTGAATTTGATTCCCAGCCAATATCCGGGCTACTTTTTGGGGAGTTAATTTCCATGACGGACCACCGAATCAAGAAAGTCGTCGTCCTGGGTGGCGGCACCGCTGGCTGGATGTCGGCCGCGTACCTGGGGAAGGCCCTCGGTGACCAGGCCACGATCACCGTGCTGGAGGCGCCGTCGATCCCGAAGATCGGCGTCGGCGAGGCCACGGTGCCCAACCTGCACAAGACGCTCTTCGCGTTCCTCGGCATCGCCG
>DASZXM010000026.1:0-3211 GCA_035546415.1 Pseudonocardiaceae bacterium | reverse complement strand
GAGGACCGCGCGCAACTCACGTTCGTCCAGGAGGTCCAGGATGCCTGTGGTGCAGCACACCGCCGCGTTGCGTGGGTTGCGGCCGGTGGCGAACGCGTTCGGGGCGCGGGTCGGGCTCACGTACAGCCTCGGCATCGGCTGGCGGGCCGCCGTGGCCAGTTGGCGGACGATCCGGTACATCGCGGGCTGCTCCGGCTCGGACACCGGGCGGGCCCGCATCGCGCGCAGGGCCAGCTTGTGCGAGTAGAAGTACGCGTAGGCGTTGACGCCCAGGGCGACCAACAGGCCGACGACGAGCGCGGTGCGGCCGAAGAACGAGCTGATCCCGATGATCAACGCGCTCAGCCCACCGAGCAGCACCGCCGTTTTCAACCCGTTGTAGTGCCTGTGCACCGGAAAACGCCTCCTGACGGTTCGTCACGCTGCCTTGACAACGTTTTCACCTCGGCGAAAGTTCCACGTCAACCGTCCGTGCCGGCCTGGCCGTGTCGCCAGTACATCGTCGTCCGGACCCGGCGGCGGTCCAGACCACGGTCGTCCAGCAGGTGGGCGCGCACCGCGTGCATCACGGTCCGCTCCCCGGCCGCCCACACGTCGCCGTCGAACGCGCCCAGGTCGCCGATCGCGGGGACGAGCAGGTCGGCGGTGCCCGGCGGGCGGCCGTCGCGGTGCAGCCAGTGCACGTCGACCTGGGCGGGACTGGACAGCGGCTGCTCCTCCTCGGCATCAGCGACCTCGATGACCACCGTGGCCGCCGCGTCGGGCGGCAGCTGCGCGAGCATCGCGCCGATCGCCGGCAGGGCCGTCTCGTCGCCGGCCAGCAGGTGTCGGGACACCGCGGGGTCCGGCACGAACGCCGGTGACGGGCCGACGATGATCATCTCGTCACCCGGCCGCGCCGACACCGCCCACGGGCCGGCGACGCCCGCGCCGTGCACCACGAAGTCGATGTCCAGTTCGTGCCGCACCGGGTCGTGCCTGCGGACCGTGTAGCTACGCATGGCCGGTCGTACCTGGCCGAGCATCGTGCGCGCCGACTGCAGCGTCAGCGGTTCGGGCAGGGTCACGCCCGGGTCGTAGAAGTACAGGACCACATGTTGGTCGCCGCCGCCGCCGGGGAACGTGGCCAGGGCGTCGCCGCCGACTGTGACCCGAATCATCTTCGGCGTGACGGCGGCCGTGCGCAGGACGGGCACTCGCCACAGCTCCGGCGGGAACCGCTTGGCCCGCTTGCGACCGCTGGTGTGCATGGAAGTCATCGATCCGCATCATCCCACGGGCATCGGGGGCCGGACGGCGGTCCGGAGTTGCTCCAGGAGGCCACTCGACGTCTCGCGGACGGCCCACGGGCTTGCGAGGATCGATGCTGGAGGTAACTGATGAAGATCGGATTGCAGATCCCGGATTTCACCTGGCCCGGAGGCGCTGCCGAGCTGGGTCCGAAGCTGGCCGAGATCGCCCGGACCGCCGACCGCGCGGGCTTCGACTACATCGCCGTGATGGACCACTTCTTCCAGATCAGGAGTGTCGGGCCGGCCGAGCACGAGATGCTGGAGGCGTACACCGCGCTGGGCTTCCTCGCCGCGCACACCGAGCGCGCCAAGCTGCTGACACTGGTCACCGGTGCCATCTACCGCTACCCGGCCGTGCTGGCCAAGGCCGTGACCACGCTGGACGTGCTGTCCGGCGGGCGGGCCGTGCTGGGTGTCGGCGCGGGCTGGAACGAGGAGGAGAGCCGCGGCCTGGGCATCCCGTTCCCGTCGGTCAAGGAACGGTTCGAGCACCTGGAGGACGCCCTTGAGGTGGCCCTGCGGATGTGGTCGGACGACGAGGGACCCTACGACGGCCACCACGTGCACCTGGAGCGGGCGCTCAACTCGCCACAGGCGCTGAGCAGGCCGCACCCGCCGATCATGATCGGCGGCGGTGGCGAGAAGAAGACCCTGCGCCTGGTCGCCAAGTACGCCCAGTTGTGCAACCTGTTCCCCGGCCCCGAGCTGGCGCACAAGCTGGACGTGCTGCGCGAGCACTGCCAACGCGAGGGCACCGACTACGACGCCATCGAGAAGACCGCCTACTTCCGCTTCGACGTGGGCATGGGCGGCGAGAAGGTCGACGAGACGGTCGCCGAGCTGAAGAAACTCGCCGACATGGGCTTCGACACGGCGATCGGCGCCGTGGCGAACGTGTCGGCCATCACACCACTGGAGATCATCGGCCGGGACGTCGTGCCGGCCGTCCGGGACTTCTGAACGAACGAAGGACACTGATGAAGATCGGCCTGCACATTCCGGATTTCACCTGGTCGGGTGATGACTCGGCGCTCGGCTCGACGCTGGCGCAGGTCGCCAGGACCGCGGACGAGGCCGGGTTCGACCGGATCAGCGTGATGGACCACTTCTGGCAGATCGGTCCGCACGGGCCGGTCGAGCACGCCATGTTGGAGGCGTACACCGCGCTGGGCTACCTGGCGGCGCACACCGAGCGGGCGACGCTGTTGACGCTGGTCAGCGGGGTCATCTACCGCTTCCCCGGTGTGCTGGCCAAGCAGGTCACGACGCTGGACGTGCTGTCCGGCGGCCGGGCCTGGCTGGGCATCGGCGCCGGCTGGAACGAGGAGGAGAGCCGCGGCCTGGGCATCCCGTTTCCGCCGCTGAAGGACCGGTTCGAGCAGCTGGAGGAGGCGATCCAGATCGCCCTGCAGATGTGGTCGGACGACGAGGGCCCGTACGACGGGAACGTGTTCCACCTGGGCCGGACGCTGAACTCGCCGCAGGCGCTGACCAAGCCGCACCCGCCGATCATGATCGGCGGCGGTGGCGAGAAGAAGACCCTGCGCCTGGTCGCGAAGTACGCGCAGGCGTGCAACCTGTTCGGCGGTCCTGAACTGCCGCACAAGCTGGAGGTGCTGCGCGAGCACTGCGAGCGCGAGGGCCGCGACTACGACGACATCGAGAAGACCGCCGTGTACGTGTTCGACCTGGGCGAGAAGGGCGAGAACATCGACCGGATCCTCACCCAGCTCAAGGAACTGGCGGACCTGGGCATCCAGACCGCGCACGGCAAGGTCGTCAACGCGGGTGCCATCGAACCGCTCAAGTTGATGGGCCGGGAGGTCATCCCGGCGGCCGCCGCGTTCTGAAACGCCCCGAACCGCGTTCGGAAACGCCCTGAACAGCGTTCGGAAACGCCATGGACAGCGTTCGGTATG
>DASZXM010000025.1:0-7450 GCA_035546415.1 Pseudonocardiaceae bacterium | reverse complement strand
GATCAACCACACCACACCGAAGACACAGTCGGCGCTGCTGGAGGCCATGCAGGAACGCCAGGTGACCGTCGAGGGCACGACGTTCCCGCTGCCCCGGCCGTTCCACGTGCTCGCCACGGCCAACCCGATCGAGTACGAGGGCACGTACCCGCTGCCCGAGGCCCAGCTGGACCGTTTCCTGCTGCGGCTGGACGTCGGCTACCCGCCGGCCGACGACGAGGTCGAGGTGCTGGTCCGCAGGCTGGCCCGGCGCCGCGAGGAGACCCTCGTCGACCCCGTTATGGACGCGACCCGGTTCACCGCGCTGCAGGCCGGCGTGGAAGGGGTCGGCGTGGACGCCGACGTGCTGCGCTACTGCGTCGACCTGGCGGCCGCGACCCGGGCCCACCCGTCGGTCGAGGTCGGTGCCTCGCCCCGGGGTGCGCAGGCGCTGGTGCTGGTGGCGCGGGCCCTCGCGGTGCTGGACGGCCGGGACTTCGTGCTGCCCGAGGACGTCAAGGAGTGCGCGGTCGCGGCGCTTGCCCACCGGCTGACGCTGCGCGCCGAGACGTGGACGTCCGGCGTGACCGACGTGCAGGTGATTACCGAGCTGCTCGGCAAGGTACCGGGCCCGGCCACGACCAGAACCCGATGACGTCGGCACGCCAACGGCTGCACGCCTGGCAGGAGCGCCGCAGCGCGGCCGCCCGCCTGACGTGGCGCGCCACGGACGCGCTGCGCAGGGGACTGGTGCTCGGTGTCGTGCTGGTGGTCGGCGGCGCGCTGCTGCACCGGCTGGCCCCGGTCCTGATAGGCGCGCCACTGCTGATCGGCTCGGTGCTGTCCCTGCTGACGCCGGTCGGCGGCCGGCCGTCGATCCGGGCCCGGCCGCTGCCCAGGACCGTGGAGAGCGGACAGCGGGCACGGCTGCTGGTCGACGTCGACCCGGGCACGGGCGCCGAACTCGTCGCGATCCGGCTGCCGGCGCCCGGCCGGTCAGGTGTCGGACCGGTGCACGTCGTGCCGGCCACGGCGACCACGCTGGCCACCGGCCTGCGTTGGGACGCGTGGGGCGACCACGCCGACTTCCGGCCGGACCACCTGGTGGCCGGGCCGGACGGCCTGTGGACGTACGGTCCCGTGCTCGGCGAGGAGGCGCGACGCGCCGTGCTGCCCCCGGTGCTGCCCATGCCGGCGGGACCCCTGCCACCGAGGGCGGCGGGGTTGGTCGGCGCACACCGGTCCCGGCGACCGGGCGACGGCATCGAGCTGCGCGACATCCGCGCCTATCGGATGGGCGACCGGTTGCGCCGCGTCGACTGGCGGACGTCCCTGCGCGCCAGCGCGGCCACCGGCGGTTCGGTGCTGGACACGCTGTACGTGCGGGAACGGCACGCGGAGGCCGACGCGGACGTGGTGCTCGCGGTGGACACCAGGGTCGACGTCGGCGTGGACGTGGCGACGTGGTCGGTCCCGGCAGAGGGCGCGTTCGTACGCCAAGGCGGCACCTTGGACACGGCAGTGGTCGCGGCTACGGCGATGGCGGCAAGCTACCTACGGCAGGGCGACAGGGTCAGTCTAGTCGATCTTGGCCGCCCGCAGTACGGATTAAAATCCGGCGCCGGCAAGCGCCACCTCCTGCTGATCCGCCACCGACTGCTGGCGTGCATGCGAGCGGCGGGCTGGGCACCGCGTCCGGTGCTGCGCGCCGAACAGGTCCCACCGGGCGCGCTGGTCGTGGTGCTGTCCGCGTTCCTGGACGACGCGGTCGTCGAGCAGACGCTCCTGGCCGCCCGCCGCGGCAACCTGGTCATCGCGGTCGACGTCCTGCCCGGCCCGCTGACGCCGGACCGGGAGGCCGCGTGGGGTGAGGTGGTCACAAAGATCATCGCGATCGAGCACGACAACCGGCTGGCCGCACTCCGCGCCCGGGGCGTTCCGGTCGTGTCCTGGGTGGACGGCAGTGAAGTGGTGGCGGTCCTCCGCCGAGCGGCATCCCCGGGCAGGCGCCGATGATCACTCCCGACACACCGAACCAGCCGGGCGACGGCCCGGCAGGCCGGAGTGATTTCGCTGACACCGCCGCTGATCCACGACCCGCCGCGGGGGCCGCGGCTGCCCATTCCGACGCCGCGTTCGAGCCGTCCCCGCCCGTCGTCGAACTCGGTTCCGGCTGGCCAGCCTGGGTGTTGCGGTTGGCATTGCTGATCACCGCAGGCACGTCCGTCGGCTTGCTCCTCGGCGACGGGATCGCTGTCGTCGTGGTCGTCTTCCTCTTCGTTGTCGCCGTTGTCACAGCCGAACTGCCCGGCTCGCCGGCGCCCGCGGTCCTCATCGGAGCGGTCGCGATCGCCGTCACCGCCGTCAACGGTGATCCACTGAGGCCCGAGGTACTGATTGAGATCCCGGTACTGCACCTCGTTCACGTGCTGTCATCGCTGAGCGCACTCGTACCGCTGCGTGCCGTCATCCAGCCGCGCGCGCTGCTCCGCCCGGCCCGCCGGTTCGTGACCGTCCAGATCGCCGTCTTCGCGGTCGTCGCGCTGGCCGAAGCGCTCCCGACGGGCCGGAACACGACCGTCGTCGAGTTGGCCGGGCTCGTCGCCGCGACCGGTCTCGTGATGCTTGCGATACGGGTCCTGACCAGGGAAAAGTGAACGAACAGCGAAAGTCCCTGCGGCACAACGAGTGGCGAGGATCACGATCGGGATGTCGCTGGACAGTTCGATTCAGCGATCGGTGTCACACGGATGGCGGGTGCCTAACGCCTCCGGGCTCGGTAGTGGGACCATGGAGCCATGGCCGCTGGAAAGTCGCAACCCACCAGGATCCTGATCCTCGGTGGTGGATACGTCGGGATGTACACCGCGTTGGGGCTGCAGAAGAAGCTGCGTCTCAACGAGGCGTCCGTCACTGTCGTCGACCCGCAGCCGCACATGACCTACCAGCCGTTCCTGCCGGAGGCGGCCGCCGGCTCCATCGACCCGCGCAGCGTGGTCGTGCCGCTCCGCCGGACACTGCGTCGATGCCATGTCGTGACCGCCCGGGTCAAGCAGATCGAACATGCGCGCAAGATGGTCACCGTCGAGGCGATCGACGGCCACATCGAGGAGATCGGCTACGACGTGCTCGTCGTAGCGCTCGGCTCTGTGGCCCGCCTGCTGCCCATCCCCGGCCTCGCCGAGCACGGGATCTCGTTCAAGACCATCGGTGAGGCGATCTTCCTGCGCAACCAGGTGCTGTCCAGGATGGACCTGGCCGCCAGCACGCTGGATCCGCAGCTGCGCAAGCGTTTGCTCACGTTCACGTTCGTCGGTGGCGGGTTCGCCGGCATCGAGTCGCTCGCCGAACTCGAGGACATGGCCCGCTACGCCACGCGTTACTACGAGAACATCGAGCCGGAGGACATGCGCTGGGTGCTCATCGAGGCCGCCGGGCGCGTGCTGCCCGAGGTGCGCGAGAGCCTCGGCGTGTGGACGGTGGAACAGCTGGAGAAGCGCGGCATCGAGATCTACCTGTCGACGACGGCGAAGTCGTTCGAGAACGGGCACGTCGTACTGTCCGACGGCACCGAGTTCGACAGCGACACGATCGTCTGGAACGCCGGTGTGAAGGCGAACCCGGTCCTCGCGTCGTCCGACCTGCCCACCGACGCGCGGGGCCGGATCGTGTGCACGGCGTCGATGCAGGTCGAGGGGCTGTCGGGAGTGTGGGCCGCCGGTGACAACGCCGCCGTGCCGGACCTGTCGCGCACGGCGGAGGACCCGAACGCGACGTGCGCGCCCAACGCACAGCACGCCGTCCGCCAGTCGAAGCTGCTGTCGCGGAACATCATGGCGTCGATCCGCGGGAACAAGCCGAAGGACTACTACCACAAGAACGTCGGTTCGGTGGCCAGCCTCGGCATCCGCAAGGGCGTCGCCGACACGTACAACGTGAAGGTCAAGGGCTACCCGGCCTGGCTGATGCACCGCGCCTACCACGTGAGCCGGATGCCCACGTTGAACCGCAAGGTCCGCATCCAGCTGGACTGGCTGGTGAGTGGCCTGTTCAGGCGCGAGGTCGTGTCGCTGGGCCAGATCAACGACCCGAAGGCCGACTTCGACCGCGCGTCGCGGACCTGAGAGCCATGAGTGATCACGGCGGTCGACCGCGGGGCGGTCGACCGCCGTTCGCTGTGCCCCCGTTAGGTGCAGTCGCTGCCGTGCCGGCAACCAGGAGTAGTCGGGGTTGTGACATTTGGGGCTATTTCGCGCCCGAATGGCCGTAACGGTCCGCGTTCTCCTGCGATCACCTACGTAGTCAGTGATGTAACGCCGAGACTACTCATCGCGTGTCACCCGAATGGGTGACACAATGGTGGCGACGAACGCGAGGAGCGGGGTGTCATGTCGATAGAAGAACTGGCCGCGCAACTTCGCAGCGGTGAGGTCGAGGACGGCGCGCTGGCGGAGTACGCCGACGAGTATGCGCAGGCAGAGCAGGTCTTCCGCAACAAGAAGGACGACTGAGCTGACCACCAACGGTCCCGCGGTGGACCGGCCGGACCCAGCCATCGGCCGGGTGATGCCGCCTGACCTGGTTGCGCCACGCACAGTGACCGCGAGGCCTACGGACAGGTCAACTCCGCTGCTCCTGCAGGGTCAGGAGTACGTGTTCCGGGCGCCGATCGCGGAACTGGACTTCCAGGAGCGCGTGCACCGGCTCGGCCTGGTCGACGACGGTGACGGCGATCCCGAGCCGTGTGTGCTCGTGCTGGCCCGGTCGGCCGACATGGAGATGAACGAGCTGTCCATCGCACTGGCCGAACGCGGCGTGCGGATGGCGCGAATCGACGTCGACCGGTGCCTCGACGTGTCGCTCACCGTCTACCCGGAAGCCCCACTGGTCGAGTTGGACCGCTGGATGCTGCGCCCGCTGCTGGTGTGGCGCCGCCACTTCGAACTCGCCGCGCTGCCCATCGACCCGGGCACGCTGTACGGCGCGTACGTCGCCGACCAGTGGCGGTCGGTCGCCGACTGGATGACCGCCCGGACCGACTGGGCCCAGGTCAACTCGCTCGTCGCGGGCCGGCACCCGGACCGCATCACCCAGCTGACCGACGCGGCGGCCTTCGGCCTGCGGACTCCGCGCACGGTCGTCACCACCCGCCCCGCCCGGCACCGGCCCGGCGGTGCCCGATGTGTGGTGAAGACCACAGGTCGGCACCTCGTCGAGCCGTCGTCCGGCGTACAACACGGCCTGTTCCCGCGCCCGCTGGATCCCCGGCGCGGCGGCGGCCTGCCCGAGCCGGCGCCGGTGATCGTGCAGCAGTACATGCCCTCCGACCACGAGCTGCGGGTGTTCGTGGTGGGTGAGGAACTGATCGCGTACCGAGTGGACAAGCTCGACCCGGCCCAGCTGTGGGTCGACCCGGAAGGCGTCGACGTCGGCCGAGTGGACATGCCGCCCGGCCTGGGGGACACGCTGCTCGCCCTGGCCAGGTACTGGCGTATCGACGTCGTCGCGTTCGACCTCCTGGTCGCGGACGACGCGCCGGTCTTCCTGGAGGCGAACATCAACTGCGACTGGCGCTGGTTCGAGCACCGGTCCGGCGAACCCGCGGTGTCGCGTGCCGTCGCGGCCTGGGTGACCTCCCGGTTCGAGGAGTTACTCGGCTCCGTGGCCAGGCCCGGAGCGCAGAGCGGCTGACCGGACGCAGCCGGTTCCGCCGTGCGTCCTTGATCTGCTGGGCCGCCCGGATGACTTCAGCCATATTCACCCACGAACGGGTGATAAACCCATAAACTTCGCCTGCCCCCGTAGCCCAATAGGCAGAGGCATTCCCCTTAAAAGGGAAACAGTGCCGGTTCGAGTCCGGTCGGGGGCACTGGGTGTTCTGCCTCACACGAGCCCCTGATCTGCGGAAATGCCCTGTGTTGCCGGCGTCGATGGACGTGTTACGGCTTGCGTCACGCCTCGTAGTTCCACCAGTTCGAGCGATGGGCCATCGTTACTCTCTGAAATCGAGTTCGAGGTCTGTTCATCATTTACGCCGGTAGAGAAGTTGTCTCTTGACACGCTGCGTGACGACAGTGCGACGGCTGGCATGTCCCGAACGTGAACCATTCGCGTGTTGTGTTGTCAACAAGTTACCCACACGTGTCATCCTCGGGTATGCGGTCGTCGGGGACCGCGGTGGCCGAGAGGGGGCACCATGGGCGTCGAGGCGGTGGTTGATCAACGCACCGAGGTCAGTGTGCGAGCGAGGTTCGTGTTCACGGCGGCCAGACTGATGCTCCGGCCCCTGCTGACCCACTGGCCACTGACGAGTTGGGGGATGGGGCCGCTGTCCCTGATCGACGCGGCAGCCGGGCTGTTGCCCGCACCGAGTGGGGTGACGTTCGACCAGGTCGAGTTCGGTGGTTTCGCGGGGGAGTGGGCACGTCCGGAACAGGGCACCACCGACGGCGTCGTGCTGTACTTCCACGGCGGCGCGTTCGTGACGTGCGGCGTGGCGACGCACCGGCGTGCGGTAGGGCTGATCGCCGACGCGTGCGGCCTGCCGGTGCTGTCGGTGGCCTACCGGCAATTGCCCGCGGTCCGATTGTCCGGTTCGGTGGAAGACTGCCTGTTCGTGTACCGGCGCCTGCTGGCCGACGGGTACGACCCCAGCCGCATCGTGCTGGCCGGCGACTCGGCAGGCGGCCACCTGGCGTTCGCGACGGCACTGGCCGCGGCGGAGGAAGGCCTCCCGCGTGCGGCGGGCATCGTGGCGCTGTCACCGTGGCTGGACTTCGACTGCACGACGAAACTGGGCCACCCCAACGCGAAGCGCGACGCGTACGCGCCGGTGAAGCGACTGCCGGCACTGGTGAAGCTGCTGGTCGCGGATTCGACGGTGGACAAGTCCCCGGTGAACGCGGTCCTGGCCGGCCTGCCACCGGTCCTGCTGATCGCAGCGGAGAGCGAAATGCTCCGCTGCGACGCGGAGCTGATGACGGAACGCCTGGCAGCCGCGGACGTCCCGGTCACCCTGCAGATCTGGGCCGGCCAGATCCACGCGTTCCCGGTCTTGGGCGACCTGCTGCCGGAGAGCAAGGCGGCGATCCGCGAGATAGCGACATTCGTGAAGTCGCTGCTGCACGGATCGGCAAACGACTCGGATCTCCCAGCCCTGGCCGGCTGACCACCGAGCCGCCCGGCCCACACCTCGACCTACGGCGACCTCGCTGGACGGTCGACACGCCGATCGGTGGTTCACGCCGTCGGCGTGTCGACTGCTCAGACAGGCTCACCGAATGGTCGACACGCGCGGGGGTGGTGAGGCTAGGGCCGTGCCAACCCCGGGTGCTGGGCGATCGAGCACGCCGACTGTGCACTCGCCGATCTCGCTGAGCGGTCGACACGCCGGCCGTTGGTGCAACGGCTGCCTTTGGTGCACGGCTGCCTTTGGTGCAACGGCGCCGGGCGGGCGTGTCGACTGCCCAGG
>DASZXM010000024.1:0-2347 GCA_035546415.1 Pseudonocardiaceae bacterium | reverse complement strand
TGCGCCTTCGCCACGTCGTGGGCCGTGACGCCGGGGTGGACCGCGGCCATGCCCGCCTCGACCGACTCGTTGAACAGGTCGAACGAGCGGCGTTGGCCGTCGCTGGGCGGGCCGACCACCGCCGACCGGCAGATCTGCAGCCAGTAGCCGTTCATCTGCGGGGTCAGCTCCGTGCGGACCATGTCGCCGATTTCGAGGTTGCGCGGCGACGGCGCTGTCATGCCGCGCACCTCGTCACCGCCGGAGGCGATGAGCATGAAGTTGTCCTCGGCGCCCAGCGCCTTGATGGCCGACTCGACCTCGGCGACGATCCGGTATTCCGGCAGGCCGGGTTCCAACGCCGCCACGAACGCGTCCCACCCGGCCGCGCACACCGCTGCGCTGCGGCGCATCTGGGCCAGTTCCCACTCGCTCTTCACCAGCCGCACACCGTCCAGCAGCGCCGTGGCCGACACGATCTCCACACCGGGCAGCGCCGCCCGCAGCGCGTCGGCCAGGACTGCCGGCAGCAGTTCCAGATGCGCGACGCCGAGCCTGCCGGGGCGCAGGTCGCGCAGCTGGTCGGTCAACCCGTTGGGCCGCAACGGGTCGAGCAGCCGCACGTCGGTGACCCATCCGCGGCCGGCGATCGCCGGCAGGTCGGCCCGCCGCGTGGTGAACGCCGTCGGGTCGCCGGACGCGGGGAACACCACGAACGTGGCGCTGCCGGCCGTGCGCGCGTCGGTGAAGTACCGGACGTTCTCCCGCCGCCAGCCCGGGCCGAACGCCACCACGGCGTCCAGGCCCTGTGCCGCCATGGCATCTCGCACCTTGCCGTGCCGCAGGTCCAACTCGGCCCGGTCGACGTCGACGACGGTCGCCGTCATCCGCTCACCTCCACTGTGGACGGAGCCGGCCGTTCCCGGCCGGCCAGTTCGTCGGTGATCTGCTCGACCGTCTTGCCGCGCGTCTCGAACGTGCCGACCAACGCGGTCACTCCGGCGATCACCGAGATCACGCAGAACAGGACGAAGAACAGGTAGCTGGGGCCGTGGGCGGCGAGCACGAACCCGATCACCGTCGGGATGACCAGCCCGCCCGCCTTCTGCCACGCCGCGGCCCAGCCCAGGCCGGTGGCCCGGTTGAACGTCGGGTACAGCTCGCTGGTGTACGCGAACACGGTGGCGCTGGCCAGGCCGCTGCCGAAGAACGTGGCCAGCGAGCCGAGCACGACCACCGCTACGGACGACGACACCGCACCCCACCACAGGCAGAACGCACCGCTGACCAGGTGGCCGACGCCCATCACGAACCGCCGCCCGATCCGGTTGACGATCTGTCCCGCAAGCACGGCCCCCACGACGCCCACCGCCGTGATGATCGCGGTGTACGTGAAGCTGTGCACCAGGCTGACGCCGCGCTTGGCCAGTACCGACGGCAGCCACGTGGACAGTCCGTAGAGGAACGCGCCGGCACACAGCTCGATCAGCCAGATCGACAGCGTGTACCGCACGTACCGCCGGCTGAGCAGGTCGCGCACGGAGCCGACCGGCTGCCGGCCGGTGGCGACCGTGACCGCCGTGACCGGGGCGCCGCTGTCCCGGCACAGCGAGTCGACGATCGCGCCCGCCGCCGCGTGTCGGCCGGTGCGCACCAGGTACCGCACCGACTCCGGCAGCGCCACCACCATGACGGCGGCCACCAGCACCGGAACGGCGCCGAGCACGAACAGGGAACGCCAGCCCAGCGACGGCACGATCGCGGCGCCGACGGCGGCGGCCACGGGCAGGCCGACCAGCCACGCGGCCGTGGCCGTCGTCAACAGCGGCGCCCGGTGCCGGGACGGCACGAACTCCGTGATGTACGGCAGCACGATCGCGATCTCCGCGCCCAGGCCCACGCCCTGGCACGACCGCGCGAACACCAGCGACGCGTAGTTCCACGCGAACGCGGCCAGCAGCGAGAAGCCCGCGAACACGCACAGCGCCACCACCAGCGGGTACTTGCGCCCCAACCGGTCGGAGACCAGGCCGGCGACGGCCGCGCCGACGAGCATGCCGATGAACAGCGCCGAGCTGAAGAACCCGGCCTGCTGGCTGTCGATGTGGAACGTCGCGATGATGCCCGGTAACACGACACCCGTGACGTTGATGAGAAAACCGTTGAGGAAGTGCCCGACGAGCGCGAGCACGTAGGTCCTGGTGTGTCTTGCCGTGAACGCCGACGAGTCCATCCGGCCCAGCAGGCGCGCCGGGTCGATGGCGGCTGGTTGGTCGAGCATGATCGGTGCCACCTCCTTGTGGCTGTAGAACCCCACAACCCCCGTTTTGGTTGCAGTCCGTCCCGATCCCTTGGCGCGCTTGGCTAG
>DASZXM010000023.1:0-3236 GCA_035546415.1 Pseudonocardiaceae bacterium | reverse complement strand
GGACCGGAACGCGCTGTGCACGGCGACGGTCAGCGCCCGGTCCAGGTCGGCGTCGGCGAACACGATGTAGGGCGACTTGCCGCCGCACTCGAACGAGATCCGCTTGAGCGTGCCGGCCGCGGCGGCCATGATCCGCTGGGCGGTACGGTGCTCGCCGGTGAACGAGATCTTGTCCACGTGGTCGTGCGCGGCCAGTGCGGCGCCCGCGGTGGCGCCATAACCGGGTACGACGTTCACCACGCCGGGCGGGAAGCCGGCCTCGGCCACGAGTTTCGCCAGTTCCAGCGCGCTGGCCGGGGTGAGTTCGGCCGGTTTGAGCACGACGGCGTTGCCGGCCGCCAGTGCCGGTGCCAGCTTCCACGACGCCAGCGAGATCGGCGAGTTCCACGGCAGGATGGCGCCGACGACACCGACCGGCTGGCGGCGCGTGTAGGCGTGCGCGTGCGGGCCGACCGGGACCTCCGCGCCGCGGATCTTGTCGGCGGCGCCTGCGAAGAACGTGAACCAGTCGGCGGCGCGCAGCATCTCGCCGCGGGTGTCGCGGATCGGTTTGCCGTTGTCCCGGCTCTCGATCTCGGCCAACCGGTCGGCGTCGCGCCGCAGCAGGCCGGCGAGGGTGAGCAGCAGCGCGCCGCGCTGTGCGGGTGTGGTCGACGTGGTCCACGGGCCGGCCATGGCGTCCCGGGCGGCGCTCACGGCGGCGTCGACGTCGTGTTCGTCGGCTTCGGCGACCTCCGCCCAGACCTCTTCGGTGGCCGGTTCGATCGACCGGATCATCCGGCCGGAGTGCGGTCGCACCCACTCGCCACCGATGAACAGCCGGTCGAACCGGGTCAGTGTGGCCGTCATCGGACCGCCGCCAGGACGTCGGCGACCGGTGTGTGCTCGGGCAGCACGGCCAGTTCGGCACCGATCTTGCGGGCGTTCGGGCCCAGCAGCCAGGTGGTGTTGCGTTCGAACTTGTCCAGGATGTCGTCGTCGGACAGCGGTGCCTCGGCACAGCCGGGGTGAAACGGCACGTGCTTGTGCCAGGTCCGGCCGCCCGCCTCGACGTCGATGACGGCCGGGTTGTGCTTCGGGTAGTCGGAGTCCGGGTCCTGGGCGGTGACGACCTTCGCGGCCAGCGCGAGCACCGCGGGATCGGCCAGCGCGGGCGCCCGGAAGGTGGCCAGGTCGACGTCACCGGTGACCAGCGTGCTGGCCACCACGTAGGGCAGGCTGAACCGGGCCTCGTGCGGCTCGGTCGGCCTGGCCTTCCGGTCGGCGGGCCGGGTGACCAGTGTCAGCCCGGGTTCGGCGAGCTTGCAGGTGATGCGGTCGACGTCGCCGACCGGCAGGCCCTCGGCCAGCAGGTCCTTGACACCGGCGATGAACGCGTGCAGCAGTTGGCAGCACGGGTACGGCTTGATCGCGGTGTCGGGCAGATACCAGCGGCGGCCGAGCCCGTCGGCGGGCGTGACCCAGTCCAGCTCACCGTCCACCGGTGTCAGGTGCGTGGTGAAGAACCCGAACGGGCCCTCGAACACGGTGTCCGGGCCGGTGATGCCGGCGGCCGCCAGGTCGGTGGCCACGATGCCGGCGTGCGCACCCCAGCCGCCGTGCAGGATCTTGGACGTGGCGCCGGTGCGGGTGGACTCCTGGATGCCGGACGCGAACGTGCCCACGATGCCGAACGCGTCGGCGATCGTGCCGGCGTCCAGGCCGCTGAGCCGGCCCACGGCCGCGACCGACCCGAACCCGCCGATCAGCGAACTGGTGTGGTAGCCGCGGGCCAGGAACCGTTTGCCGGCCACGAAACCCAGCCGGATCATCACCTCGTAGCCGGCGACCATCGCGGTCAGCAGCTCGGCCAGCGTCTGTCCGCGCCGCTGGGCGACCGCCAGGACGGCGGGCGTGACCGTGGATCCCGGACGGGCGAGCGACGGGCCGTGCTTGTCGTCCATCTCCAGCGCCTGGCCGAGCGCGCCGTTGAGCAGCGCCGCCGTCTCCGGCCGGGCCGTCGTGTCGGTGCCCAGCACGGTCGCGCCGTCGGCCTGCCACTGCCGTGCGACGCGGCCGAGTGCGGCGCCGCTGGTCTCGTCCGGGTCGGCGCCCGCGATGCTCACGCCGAGCGAGTCGACCAGGTGCCACCGCGCGGCGCGGCGCACGGCGTCGGGCACGTCGGCCCAGCGCAGCCCGCTGCTGAACTCGGCGAGGACCGTGGACAGGGTCACTGCCGCTCCTTCTGGACGTGGGCGGCCAGCGCGGCGACCGGGTCGTCCTGGTGTTCCAGGTCCAGGACGACGCGCTGGATCTCGGTGGCGGCGTCGTCGGTGATCACCCGGGTGGCCAGGTTGCGGAACTTGGCCGCGATGTCCGCATCGGACAGTGGGTTGCGCCAGTGCCCGCTGCGATACAGCACGCTCTCGGTGTGTTCCCGGCCGGCCTTGGTGGTCAGCGTGACCCGCACGGCGCGCATCTCGTCCTTGCCCAGCGCGTCCAGGTCCGGCGCGACGACCACCTTGACCCGGCCGGCCAGTTCCAGGATGCGCGGGTCGGCGAGCCGGTCGTCGGTGTAGCCGTCGATGAACGCCGTACCGTCGATCAGGGTCACGGCGGCCGTGTAGGGCAGGTTCATCTGGGCGGCGATCGTCTCACCGTTGGGCACGTACGGCCAGCCGCAGTGCACGTGGACCATCTCGGTCGTCTCGATCAGCACGGCCGCCACGTCGTCGGCCGTGACACCGTCCCGGGCCATGATGGCGCGCAGCGCGTCCACCGACGTCTGGCTGCTGGCCAGCGACGAGTACTGCTTGAACCCGTTGCGCAGGATCTCCCAGTGTTCGCCCAGGCCGGTCACGGCGTAGTCCAGGTCGTACTCGGCGGAGTAGGTCGAGCAGAACCCGCCGTAGGGCGCCTCCAGCACGTCCCGGACGCCGGTCAGGCCCTCGCGGGCGGCCAGCGCGGCGATGATGCCGTTCTGCGCCGCCTTGCCGGAGTGGAACCGCTTGGCCATCGCGCCGAACTGGGACGCCATCAGCCCGGCGGCCTGCGAGCCGGCCAGGCCCAGGGCGTTCACGTAGTGGTCGGTGTCCAGGCCCAGCAGCGTCGCGATCGCGGCCGCGGCGGCGAACGTGCTGGTCAGGCCACACGGGTGGAAGCCGCGGTGGAACGCGCTCGGGCTGACCGTGTTGCCGATGCGCGTGCCGACCTCATAGCCTGCGACGACGGCCGTGACGATTTCCTTGCCGTCGAAC
>DASZXM010000022.1:0-3575 GCA_035546415.1 Pseudonocardiaceae bacterium | reverse complement strand
GGATGTACCAGGCCGGGAAGCTCAAGCTCGACGAGTTGATCACCACGACGTACCGGCTGGACGAGGTCAACCAGGCCTACGCCGACATGCACGCGGGGCGCAACATTCGCGGCGTGATCCTGCACGACGTCTGACGTCGGGACGGGTCGGCGCCGCGATGGGCGCCGGCCCGTTTATTGAATCGTGAGTTCGAATATGCGGACCAGTATGCGGTGGTGGTCCGTTGTCAGTGGAATGAATGTGAACAGCCTGTCCACTCTGTCAACTAGGACGGGTCGTGGTCACCTGTTATACCTGGGTTGCCCGCCGTATGAGGGAGAACCCATGAAACGTATTCTCGCCGGGATAATCGCGCTGACCACCGCATTATGTATTGGTACCGCTCTGCCCTCCGGTGCCGCGCAGCAGCAGGCACCGACCAGACATGCGTGCAGTACACCGGTGCGTCCCGGGGGGCCGGTGTGTTACGCGCTGGTGCGCACCGACATCGCTCCCTTGCGAGCCGACGCGTTGGCGCCGCAGGCGACTCCGTCCGGTTACGGGCCGTCCGACCTGCAGAGTGCGTACAAGCTGCCGTCGGCGACCGCGGGCGGTGGGCAGACCGTGGCCGTCACCGAGTTGGCCGACGACCCGAACCTGGAATCCGACCTCGCCGCCTACCGTTCCCAGTACGGGCTGCCCGCCTGCACGACCGCCAACGGCTGTTTCCGGAAGGTGAACCAGAACGGGCAGCAGGGCAACTATCCGCCCGGTGACACCGGTTGGGGTGTCGAGGCGTCGCTGGACGTCGACATGGTGTCCGCGATCTGCCCCAACTGTCACATCGTGGTCGTCGAGGCCGGTGACCTGAACGCCGCCCAGAACACCGCCGTGTCCCTTGGCGCGCACTACATCTCCAACAGTTGGGGGACCGGCGACGGTTCGGGTGACGCCGGCTGGGACGCCGACTACAACCACGCCGGAGTGGTGGACGTCGCCAGTTCCGGTGACGGTGGGTACGGCGTGAGCTTCCCGGCCACCTCGAGGTACGTGGTCGCCGCCGGTGGCACGTCGCTGCACCGTGACTCGTCCGCCCGTGGCTGGTCGGAGAGCGCGTGGTCCGGTTCGGGTGCGGGCTGTTCGTCGTGGGAGTCGAAGCCTTCCTGGCAGACCGACTCCGGGTGCGGTCGCCGGACCGTCGCGGACGCCTCCGCCGTGGCCGATCCCGGCACCGGTGTCGCCGTCTACGACACGTACGGTCAGGGTGGTTGGCTGATCGTCGGCGGCACGAGCGCGTCGTCGCCGATTCTCGCGGCCACCTACGCGCTCGCCGGGAACCCGCCCAGCGGTCAGGCGGCCGCCAGCACGCTGTACGCGAACCCGGGCGGTCTCAACGACGTGACGTCCGGTTCGGACGGCAGTTGCAGCCCGTCCTACCTGTGCAACTCCGGGTCGGGCTACGACGGGCCGACCGGGCTGGGCACGCCCAACGGGCTCGGCGCGTTCGGTGGTTCGTCGTCCGGCGGTGGCTCGGCCGGCCCGATCACCGGCTACTCCGGGCTGTGCGTCGACGACCGCAGCAGCAACACCACGAACTTCAACCCGATCCAGATCTGGGGTTGCAACGGCACCGGCGCCCAGCAGTGGACCGTGGTCGAGGCCGGCAGCACCCTGCACGTCCTGGGCAAGTGCATGGACATCAACAACGGCGGCACCGCGGACGGCACCACCGTGGACCTCTACGACTGCAACGGCACCGGCTCGCAGGTGTTCATCCCGCAGTCCAACGGGTCGCTGTACAACCCGCAGTCCGGCAGGTGCCTCGACGACCCGAATTCCTCGACGACCGAAGGCACCCAGTTGCAGATCTGGGACTGCAACGGCACCAACGCCCAGCAGTGGCATTTGCCCTGACCGGGTGGTGGTCGTGCCCCGTGGTGCGGCGGGGCACGACCATTGTTCGACCGGGCAGGGGTCAGCGCACCGTGAGCACCACGCGTTGGTAGCGGGTCAGGGCGTGCGGGCCGTTCTCCGTCACCTGCAGGATCACGTGGATCGTCTGGCCGGCGCGGGCGTCCGGCGGGACCGTGATCGTGGTGCCGTAGGCGTTCGGTGAGTGGATGCCGACCAGGCCCGCGTACGTGCCGGCGTCGCGGTACTGCCACCACTGCGCCGACAGCCGCCTGCCGTCCGGGTCGTGGCCCGTGCCGTGCAACCGCACCGAGCCGCCCGGTTACACCGACACCGTGTGCGCTCCGAGCAGGTGGACGACCGGTTCGTGCTCTGCGTTGCCGTACTTCGGGGTCACGCCCCACCGCATGCGCTGCGCGAAGTCCAGCTGTTCGGTCTGGAACCAGCGGCTCCAGTCGTAGTTGGCCATCGGCGTGCCGTCGGTGGAGGTGTCCGACGGAACGTTGGTGAACAGGTTCGGCGAGATCGTCTGCTGGCGCAGCCTGCCGCCCCAGCCGCCGTACGTCGGGTCCACGTTCCGCAGGCCCGTGTCGATCAGCGGCAGGAACGCCACGTTGTCACCCTCGGACACGAAGGTGTACTTCGGCTGTACCGTGCCCTTCCACTGCGTGTAACCGGGGTCGCCGTTCCAGCGCCCGTCGCCGTACGTGTACTCCTGCGCGCCCAGCGGGCCGGCGTCGATGATGTTCGCCTTCATCCACGCGCCGGTGTAGTAGACCTGGTCCTGTGGCAGGGTGTTCCTCGTGCGCGGGTAGCCCCACACGTTGTAGCCGGTCTCGCGGTCGTTGACCTGGATGCGTGGCCACGTCGGCGCGATGTAGGTCGTGTAGGTGTCGTCCTGGAAGCCGCTCGCCTCGATGATCGCCTTCGCGGACACCTTGGCGTAGACCGACTGCCACCGCGGGGTGCCCTGGTACTCGTCCTGGATGGACTTCAGCGCCCTGGCGATCGTGTTCATGCCGCCCCACGCCTGGAGGTACAGCGGGCCGGTTGTCCAGCAACAGCTTCTTGATCAGGTCGGACCCGGCCGTGTCGTGGTCCATCTCGCCTTCGAAGTCGATGTTGCCGATCGCCACCGCCCGGCTCAGGCTCGCCGGGGTCGGGTAGTTCGGGTCGTGCGTGCGGAAGTTCGGGTACTCCTGGGCGTACGCGCCGATCAGGTCCTGCAGCCACTGGGTGCCCGTCCAGCGCCACGTCGTCTGCGGCGTCGTGTACTGGCCGTGCGGGTCGGGCGGCATGAACGGCGTGCCCTTGCCGTCACCCGCCCAGTGCCACACCGACATCGAGTCGACGTCGTCCTGCGCGCCGTCCGTCGTGACCACGGTCCTCGGCTTGGCGACGCTGGGCGCTTTCGCTGGTGCGGCGGCGGAAGCGGGCGCGGCGAAGGCTGGCGCCGTGGTGGTCAGCGCCATCGCCGATGCCACGGCGATCGCGAACGTGAGGATGCGGCGAAAGACTGGTTTGCGTTGAGCGCCAGGTTTACTCCGCCGGCATTCGCCCGTCAACGGTCCGCCGTCAGTCGGCGACCAGGAAGCGTGCCGTCCGCACCTCCGTGATCAGCACGTTCAGCCATTTACCGCGCAGTGCGCCGCGGATCGCGCGGTGCTTGCGCGTGCCGCCCGCGA
>DASZXM010000021.1:0-11222 GCA_035546415.1 Pseudonocardiaceae bacterium | reverse complement strand
TGGTGGGTGGCTGGGTCTGCGGCGGGAGGCGGGTGATGGCGCGGTGGGTGTGTTGCGTGCCGGCGGATGTGCACGTGCTGGATGCCGGGCTGCGGGTGCGTTGACGGTCAGCTGGTCGGTGGCTCGATCTGGCGCGCCGGTGGGAACACCGTGCCCGGGTAGGCGGTGTCGTTCGACTTGAGTATCCGGACGGCGAGGTTCGTCCACATCAGTGCCGTGCGCCCCTCGGCCGCCGGCCTGCCGTCGCCGGTGATCACCGGTGTCATGCCGGCCAGTGAGCGGTTCGTCTTGCCGTTGGGCTTCGTGGCGTACGTGTCGACCGCCACCGCGACGCGGCCCAGGCCGCCCACCGACCACGCCCACTGGTGCGAGCCGTCGATGCCGCTGGTCGGAATGTTCTGGTTCGCCTGCATGCCGGCGCTGTTCGGGAATCCCTGCGCCGTGGGTGTCGCCTTCCAGATGACCGCGCCGTTGTAGAGCACCTCCGACACCTCGTAGGGCTGGTAGACGATGCCGTGGTTCATCACCGCCTGGTATGCCGCCGCGGCATGCAGCGGCGTCGACGTGAGGTCGTCGTCGGACGGTGGGATGTCCTTCGGGTTGGCGTCCGTGACGCCGAGTTTCCGCAGGTCGGCGATTGCCGCCGGCCAGTTCTGCTTCGGCTGCGCGTCCACGCCCGCCGCCAGCACCGTGCCCACCGTCGAACCGGTCGGGCCCGCGGCCTGCGTCGCGTCGTTGTAGCCGCGTTTCACGTAGTCCGACCCGCCGTAGAAGCCCAGCAGCGCACCGGTCGTGGTGTCCACGGCGGCGATTCCGATGTGGACGTTCTGGTCGGCGGCGTTGTGCGGGTCCAGCGTGGCCTGGTTCTTCCGCACCACGTCCGCCGCGGCCTGCATCCAACTCTGCCGGAACGTCGTCACCACCGTGTACCCGCCGCGCGAGATCAGCGTCGAGTCCGGGACGCTGGGGTCCTGTCGGTGGGCCTGGTCCAGGTAGCTGATCGCGGCGTTCACCAGGTAGCCGTTGGCACCGGCCAGGTCGTTCGTCTTCGCCGTGATCGTCGTCGGGAACACCAGGCGGTCGCGGACGTCCTTGGCCAGCCAGTGTTCGGTCACCATGCCGTCCAGCACGTACGCCCACCGCTGGCGCAGTGCGTGCTCCGCCTCCGGGTCGGTGTCGGCCGTGGCGAAGTAGTACGGCTGCTGCACCAGCGCTGCCAGGAACGCCGCCTTCGCCGGGTCGTTCGCCAGGTTCCACACGTCCACACCGAAGTAGGCGCGGGACGCCGTCTGCACGCCGTACGCGCCGCGCGCGAAGAACACCGTGTTCAGGTAGTTCTGCAGGATCGTGTCCTTGGGCAACTGCTGGTCGATCTTGATCGCCACCAGCGCCTCGTCCAGCTTGCGGCTGATCGTCTGCTTCTCGGTGAGGTAGTAGTTCTTCACATACTGCTGGGTGATCGTGGAACCGCCCTGCAGCGAACCCGAGTCACCGGTGAGGTCGTTCTTCAGCGCACGCAGCATGCCCTTGGGCGACACGGCGGACTCCGTGTAGAACGACCGGTCCTCCGCGGCCAGCACCGCGTGCTGCACGACGAGCGGAATCCTGTTCAGCGGCACGGAAACCCGGTTCACACCGGTGTGTGCGATCTGCGTGTGGCCGTCCGCGTACTCGAAGATCGTGGCCTGCTTCGTGGCGAAGTCGTTGGCCTGCGGGATACGCACCAGGGCCAGCGCGATGTAGAACGCGGCGACGAGCAGCACGATGAACAGCAGGATCAGGCCCAGCACCAGCTTCCACGACGGCAGCCACCGCCGGAACCCCGTCCGGCCACGCCGCGGGTAGTCGATCAGCCTGCGCGGCATCCGGTGCCTGGCCGGCCGTGTCGGGCGCTCCGGTGCTTCCTCCGTGGTGGTGGTGCTCGCGTCGACCCGTTCCTCGACCGCGTGACGCATCCGCTGCCCTTCGCCGACGGCCGGGCATGGTCGACGCTGACACCGAACCCCGCCTTGGTGATCCCTTCGTTATCTGGACACGCCCGGCGGGCGGCTCGGGGTTGCCGTCGGGACGAAGTTCACCGATCGGCGTGCAGACGTGCGGTGATCTCCGCACTACGGCGGGCGACGGCCGCCGTGAAGCTGGCGATGGCCGCCAGTTGGTCGTTCGTGTACTCCGCGCACAGGTCACGCACGGACAGCGCGTACTCGCGACCCGGCCCGTTGCCCACGGTGCCGGCCACGGTCTGGATCAGCACCCGGCGACCGTCCCTGGGGTGCGGGCCGCGGCGCACGAGTCCCTTGCGCACCAACCGGTCCACCAAACCGGTCACCGACGCGGGGGCCAGGCCGGAGCGCAGGGACAGCTCGCCCGCGGTGAGCGGACCGAACCGTTCCAGCAGGTCCAGTGCCTTCGCCTCGACGAAGGACAGACCGCGCGACTCGGCCAGCGCCGCCTGGAACAGGACGGCGGTCGCGCTCAACTCCCGGACCGCGCCGAGCACCTGGTGGACGAGTGCGTTCCGGTTGCTCGGCATGGCAGCATTCTAGTCAGCCATTCATCCATTGGACGGTTCTCAGTCAGCAGAGTTGACACGCGACAGCGGCCGGGCCGCTGCTCTCCAGTTGCCCAACGCGACGAAGCATCGGGACCCCTCCCGGAATCGGTGGCGGAGAATGCCCGGTATGGCTCTCTGGAAAAAGGTCTCGCAGCCCCGCGGGGAGGAGTACGCCACCACACTGGTGGGAAACGTCATCAGGATTCCCCGGTGGTCGAGTTTCGCCGATGCGATCGACCCGTCGGGGCTGGAAGCGGTGACCAGAAGCATCACCGGTCTCGGCAAGCACGAGGTGGCCGGGTCGATTTCCCGGCCCCGCGACGGCTTCCGCTGGGAACCGCATCCCGTTTTCGCCCGGGTCGGCGTCCCGGCAATCCAGGCGGACGCGAACGAGCTGGGAATGATCCTCCTGCCCAGTCCGTCGGCCACGGCTGACGAACGCGCCTACACCATCTTCCTGAAGGCACACGACAAGAACGACATCGACATGGACACCGAGCTGAACTTCCTCCTCAAACGGCTCCGGTTCCCGGACAGCGGCTGAGTCCTGGACCAGTTCGATCAGTCGTCGTCCTCGTCGTCCCTGGCCAGGAACGTCGCCAGGCGTTCGACGGCATCCTCGAAGTCCGGGTTGGCGTCCACGAACGAGCGCAGCCGGTCGGCGAGCCAGCGCAGTGTCACCTGCTCGTCGCCGCGCCGTTCTTCGAGTTCCTCGATGCCCCGGTCGGTGAAGTACATGGCCACCTCGTGGTGAAAAGGCGAATCGCCGGCCCCGAGAGGGACCGGCGACTCGGGTGTTGATCGGTCAGGCGAACGCGTTGGTGATGATCTCGCGCTGCTCCACTTCGTGCACCTTGCTGGAGCCGGACGCCGGTGCGGACATCGCGCGCCGGGACACCCGGCGTAGGTTGCCGAACTCGGCGGGCAGCTTCTCCGGTAGCCACAGGCCCAGGAACGGCCACGCGCCCTGGTTGGCCGGTTCCTCCTGCACCCACCGGACGTCCTTGGCGTTCGGGTAGCGGCGCAGCGCCTCACCCAGGCGGCGTTCCGGCAGCGGGTAGTACTGCTCCAACCGCACGATCGCGGTGTCCGTCGCGCCCAGCTTCGCCTGCTCCGCGGCCAGCTCGTAGTAGATCTTGCCGCTGCACAGCAGGACCTTCGTGACCTTCGCCGGGTCCGGGTTCGTCGGGTCCTGGATCACCGACAGGAACTTCGAGTCGGTGAAGTCGGACAGCGGGCTCACCGCGGCCTTGTTGCGCAGCATCGACTTCGGCGTGAACACGATCAGCGGCCGCTGCACGCCGTCCAGCGCGTGCCGGCGCAGCAGGTGGAAGTAGCTGGCCGGGGTGGACGGCATGGAGACCGTCATCGAACCCTCGGCGCACAGTTGCAGCCACCGCTCGATCCGGCCCGACGTGTGGTCCGGACCCTGGCCCTCGTGACCGTGCGGGAGCAGGACGACCACGTTGGACCGCTGGCCCCACTTGGCCTCCGCCGACGAGATGAACTCGTCGATCACCGACTGGGCGCCGTTGACGAAGTCACCGAACTGCGCCTCCCACAGCACCAGCGCCTCGGGGTTGGCCACCGAGTAGCCGTACTCGAAGCCCAGGGCCGCGTACTCGGACAACGCCGAGTCGTACACCATGAACCGGCCCTGCTCGTCGGCCAGGTGCCGCAGCGGCGTGTGCTCCGCGCCGGTCTTGCGGTCGATCAGCACCGAGTGCCGCTGGGTGAACGTGCCGCGCCGGGAGTCCTGACCGGACAGCCGGATCAGCCTGCCCTCCATCATCAGCGACCCGAACGCCAGCAGTTCCGCGAACGCCCAGTCCACATCGCCGTCGACGGCCATCTTCGCGCGGCGCTCCAGCACCGGCTTGACCCTGGGGTGCGGCGTGAAGCCGTCGGGCAGGTCGACGTGCGCGCGACCGATCCGCTCGATCGTGCTCGCCGAGATCGCCGTGGCGACCTTCGTCGGGATCTGCTGCTCCGACTCGATCGACGGGCTGCCCTTCGGCGGCGCCTTCTCCAGTTCGCGCACCTCGTTGAAGACGTGCTCCAGCTGGCTGGAGAAGTCGCGCAGCGCGGTCTCGGCCTCCTCCATGGAGATGTCGCCGCGGCCGATCAGCGCCTCGGTGTACGTCTTCCGCACGCTGCGCTTGGCGTCGATGATGTCGTACATCGCCGGCTGCGTCATCGACGGGTCGTCGCCCTCGTTGTGACCGCGGCGGCGGTAGCACACCATGTCGATGACGACGTCCTTGTGGAACGCCTGCCGGTACTCCACGGCCAGCTTCGCGACCCAGTAGCACGCCTCCGGGTCGTCGCCGTTCACGTGGAACACCGGGGCGCCGATCATCTTCGCGACGTCCGTGCAGTACTTCGAGGACCGCGAGTGCTCCGGGTTGGTGGTGAAGCCGACCTGGTTGTTCACGATGATGTGCACCGTGCCGCCGGTGCGGTAGCCGCGCAGCAGCGCCAGGTTCAGCGTCTCGGCGACCACGCCCTGGCCGGCGAACGCGGCGTCACCGTGCATCGCGACCGGCAACACCGTGAAGCCCTCGGTGCCCTTGTCCAGGACGTCCTGCTTGGCCCGCGCGATGCCTTCCAGCACCGGGTCGACGGCCTCCAGATGGGACGGGTTCGCGGTCAGCGACACCTTCGTCTCGCCGTCGCCGAACATGCGGAAGTACTTGCCCTCCGCGCCCAGGTGGTACTTCACGTCACCGGAGCCGTGTGCCTGGCCGGGGTCGATGTTGCCCTCGAACTCGCGGAAGATCTGCGAGATCGGCTTGCCGACGATGTTGGCCAGCACGTTGAGGCGGCCGCGGTGCGGCATGCCGATGACGACCTCGTCCAACTCGTGCTCGGCGGCCTTGTCCAGGACGGCGTCCAGCAGCGGGATGACGGTCTCGCCGCCTTCCAGGGAGAACCGCTTCTGCCCGACGTACTTGGTCTGCAGGAACGTCTCGAACGCCTCGGCCGCGTTCAGCTTGGACAGGATGTACTTCTGCACGGCCGTCGGCGGCTTCTCGTGCTTGACCTCGACGCGGTCCTGCAACCAGCGCCGCTCGGCGGGCTCCAGGATGTGCATGTACTCGACGCCGACCGTGCGGCAGTACGAGTCGCGCAGCACGCCCAGCACGTCGCGCAGCTTCATCGAGTCGTGGGCGGCGAACCCGCCGACCGGGAACTCGCGGTCCAGGTCCCACAGCGTCAGGTCGTGCGACAGGACGTCCAGGTCGTCGTGCCTGCGCTGCCGGTAGTTCAGCGGGTCCACGTCGGCCATCAGGTGGCCGCGGGTGCGGTACGCGTCGATCAGTTCCAGCACGCGGGCCGTCTTGTCGACGGCGCCCTCCGGGATGTCCTGCACCCAGCGGACCGGCTCGTAGGGCAGCCGCAGCGCCGTGAACACGTCGTCGTAGAAGCCGTCCTCACCGAGCAGCAGCTGGTGGATGCGGCGCAGGAACTCGCCGGACTCGGCGCCCTGGATGATGCGGTGGTCGTAGGTGGACGTCAGCGTGATGATCTTGCTGACACCCATCTTCACCAGCGTCTGCTCGCTGGTGCCCTGGAACTGCGCGGGGTACTCCATCGCGCCGACGCCGACGATCGTGCCCTGCCCGGCCTGCAGCCGGGGCACCGAGTGGTTGGTGCCGATGGTGCCCGGGTTGGTCAGCGAGATGGTGGTGCCGGCGAAGTCCTCGGTGGTCAGCGAGCCGCTGCGGGCCTTGCGGATGATGTCCTCGTAGGCCTGCCAGAACTGGCTGAACGACATGTTCTCGCAGCCCTTGATGCTGGCCACGACCAGCGTGCGGGCGCCGTCCTTGCCGGGCAGGTCGATCGCGAGGCCGAAGTTCACGTGCTCCGGCGTGACCACGGTGGGCTTGCCGTTGGTCTCGGCGAAGTGCCGGTTCATGTTCGGGTAGTCGCGCAGCGCGCGGACCACCGCGTAGCCGATCAGGTGCGTGAAGCTGACCTTGCCACCCCGGGTGCGCTTGAGGTGGTTGTTGATCACGATGCGGTTGTCCGCGAGCAGCTTCGCCGGCACGGCGCGCACACTGGTGGCGGTCGGCACGGTCAGCGACTGCTGCATGTTCTTGGCGATCGCCGCCGCCGCACCGCGGATCGGGGTGACCTGCTCGCCCTCGGCCGGCTTGACCGGGGTGGCCTTGGCGGCCGCGGCCGGTGCCGGCTTGCCGGTGTTGGGCAGGCCGGTCGTCGGCGCCGGTGGCTTCGCCGGGGCGGCGGTCGTCGTTTTTGTCGTGGTGGTCTTCGTCGTCGGGGCGGTTCGGACCTGCCCGTTGCCCTCGGCGGTGGACGGGGCCGGTGTGAGCTTCGTCGCAGTCGTGGTTGAGCTGCCGCCGACGGTGGCAGCTGCCTCCGTGGCAGCACTACCGGTGGGCTGTGCGACGTTGTCCCCCACACCGGCCGCGCGCTGGGTCGGCTTGTAGTCGGCGAAGAAGTCGTGCCACGCCGGGTCTACCGAAGAGGGGTCCGCGAGGAACTGCTCGTACATCTCCTCGACGAGCCACTCGTTAGGGCCGAACTGTGACGCGGTGCTGCTGGACACGGTTGGCGCTCGCCTCTATCCGTCTCGCTGTGGATCTGAAAAAACTCCTTCAACAGGCTAGTCCTGTCCGCCCGGTCGGATGGTGCCGTCCCGGATACCGACCGCCGGTGTAGCCAATCTCACCAGGCGGTTTGCTCCCACGTCCGGGCAAGGCGGGGCGCAACTGTCCGCAACTACCGCGGTGCAATTGCAGCCGCCGCCTCAACTAGCCGGATGCGAGAGCTGGTCGGACTCAGGGGAGCCGTACCGCCACAGCCTGGCATACGTGCCGCCGGCCGCGAGCAGCTCCCTGTGACTACCGTCCTCGACGATTCTGCCACCGTCGAGAACGACGATCCGGTCCGCCCTGGCAGCCGTGGCCAACCGGTGCGCCACGACGAACGTGGTGCGCCGGTGCGTCATCCGCTCGCTGGCCGCGAGCACGGCCGCCTCGGTCGCCGGGTCGAGCGCGGCCGTGGCCTCGTCCAGCAGCACGATGTCCGGTTCGACCAGTTCGGCGCGGGCCAGCGCGACCAGCTGCCGCTGCCCGGCGGACAGGCCCTGGCCGCGCTCGCCGATCGGGTGCCGGAAGCCGTGGTTCAGACCGGCCACCATGGGCAGTGCGCCGACTTCGGTGACGGCCCGCTCGACCGTGGCATCCGGCGCTTCGGGCCGTCCGTAGCGGACGTTGCCGGCCAGGTCGCCGGTGAACAGGTGCGGCTCCTGCGGCACGACGCCCAGCCTCCGCCGGAACCCGACCAGGTCGTAGTCGCGCACGTCGACGCCGTCCACGGTGACCTCGCCGCTGGTCGCGTCGTAGAACCGGGCGAGCAGCTTGACCAGCGTCGACTTGCCGGCGCCGGTCGCGCCGACCAGCGCCACGGTCTGGCCTGCGGGGACGTCCAGCGACACGCGGTCCAGCGCGGGCCGGTTCGCGCCGCCGTACCGGAAGCTCACGTCGGTCAGTCGCACGTGGCCGCGCAGCCGCTCGGGCACCGGCACCGGGTGCTCGGCCGGTACGACGGTGGTCGGCGTGCGCAGCAGCTCGCCGATCCGGTGCAGGCCGACCCTGGCCTGCTGGTAGCCGTCGAACACCTGGGACAGCTGCTGCACCGGCCCGAAGAACTGGCCCAGGTACAGCAGGAACGCCACCAGCACGCCGGAGGTCAACTGGCCGTGCGCCACCCAGGTCGCGCCGACACCGAGCACCACGGCCTGCGCGGTCTCGGACAGGAACGTGGCGAACGGGAAGTAGATCGCGATGTAGCGCTGCGCGCGCAGCCGGGAACGCCGGTAGCTGTCGGACAGCTCGCCGAAGTGGTCGGCGGCACGCTGCTCCCGGGTGTGCGCCTGGGCGACCCGCAGGCCGGACACGTTCTCCTGCAGGTCGGCGTTCACCGCGCTGATCCGCTCCCGGGCCTCGGCGTAGGCGACCGAGGACAGCCTGCGGAACATCACGGTCGCCACGACCAGCACCGGCAGGGCGGACAGCGCGACCAGCGCCAGCGGCAGGTCGATGACGGCCATCGCGACGGCCATGCCGACGACGGTGAGCACACTGATCACGGCGGTGACCAGCCCGGTCTGCAGGAACGTGGACAGCGCGTCCACGTCCGTGGTCATCCGGGTCATGATCCGGCCGCCGAGTTCGCGCTCGTAGTAGTCCAGGCCGAGGCGTTGCAGGTGCGCGTAGCTGCGCACCCGCAGCAGGTAGAGCACGGTCTCGCCGGCCCGGGTCGCGATCACGGTCTGCCAGGCCAGCACCAGCCAGTCGACGGCGACCACCGCCAGCGCGGCGATCGACACGTACCAGACGAAGTCCAGGTGGTGTGCTGACACGCCGTTGTCCACGCCGCTCTTGATCAGCGCCGGGAGTGCGACGGACGCGAGCGCGTCCACGGCGACCAGGACCAGGGCGGTCAGCAGTGCCCAGCGGATCGGCCGCAGCAGTCGGGCCAGCCGGAACCGGGGGTCGGCAGCGGTGAGGTCGACACCGGGCAGCCGGGGGACGTCCGCGGCGGGTGGCAGGGCGGTGACGGCTGCCAGCAGTTCCGGCGTGGCCGGCAGGGCGCCCCACGCGCCGGACGCGGCGGCCCGGTCGGCGGTGGCCTGCTGGGCGGCCAGTTCGTCGTGGTCCGGTTCCGGCCAGAGGGCCGGCGTGATGCCGTTCGCGTCGGGCTGGCCGGTGACCGGGACGGCGGCGAGTTCGTCGATGGTGTCGCCGGGACCGGCCAGCAGCGAGCGGAACAGGCCGCAGCGTTCGGTCAGCTCGTCCTCGGTGCCGATGTCCACGACCCGGCCGTTGTCCAGCACGGCGATCCGGTCGGCGAGCGCCAGCGTGGACCGGCGGTGGGCGATGATCAGCGTCGTCCGGGTGGCGGTGACCGAGCGGAGGGTGTCCTGGATGGCGGCCTCGGTGGCCGCGTCGACCGCGGACGTGGCGTCGTCCAGCACGAGCACCCTCGGGTCCGACAGCAGGGCCCTGGCCAGCGCGATCCGCTGACGCTGGCCGCCGGACAGGGTGAGCCCGCGTTCGCCGACCAGCGTGTCGTAGCCGTCGGGCAGCGCTTCGATGAACGTGTCGGCCTCGGCGGCCCGAGCGGCGGCGCGCACCTCGTCGTCGGTGGCGTCCGGGCGGCCGTAGGCGATGTTGTCGCGCACCGACGTGGAGAACAGGAACGCCTCCTCGAACACGACGCCGACCGTCGTGCGCAGCGACTTCAGCCGCACGTCCCGCACGTCGCACGGGCCGACCCGGATCGCGCCCCGCTGCACGTCGTAGAACCGGGGCAGCAGCAGGGACACGGTCGACTTGCCCGATCCGGACGTGCCGATCAGCGCGAGGGTCTCGCCGGGTGCGACGGTGAACGACACGCCGTCCAGGACGGGTTCGCTGCGGGTGTAGCCGAAGGTGACGTCGTCCAGGACGACCGCCACCGGCCCGGGCGGGATGTCAGCCGTCCCGTCGACGATCTCCGGTTGCGAGTCGACGAGTTCGTACACGCGCTCGGCGGCGGCGCGCGTCATCTGGCCCACGATGACCAGTCCGGACAGCAGCCGGGCGGGCCCGGCGAGCGTCGCGACGTAACTGGCGAACGCGAGGAACGTGCCGATGCTGATGCTGCCGTTGAGCGCCAGCCACCCGCCGAGCGCGAGCACGGCGACCTGGCCGAACGGTGGCAGCGCGGCCATCGTGGCGTTCGGCTTGGACTGGAGGCGGGCGGCGCGCAGCCGTTCGGCGAACAGCCGGCGCGCGGACCGTTCCAGCCTGCCGGTCTCCCGGGACTCCTGGCCGAACCCCTTCACGACCCGCACGCCGGTGACGGTCTCCTCGACGTGCTGCGCGATGTCGGCGGCCCGCTGCTGGGCCGACCACGTGGCGGGGAACAGGCGGCGCCGGGAACGCGCCGCGACGATCCCGAGCAACGGCACGACCGTCAGCGCGACCACGGTGAGCAGGGGCGAGAGCCACAGCATCGCGGTGATCGACACGACCACCAGGACGACGACGCCGATGGACAGCGGAACCATGGAGAGCAGGCCCTGCACGAGTTGCAGGTCGCTGTTCGCGCGCGACACGACCTGCCCGGTGCGCAGGGCGTCCTGCTTGCCGCCGTCCAGTCGGGAGACGGACGCGAAGACGGACCGGCGCAGGTCGTGCTGGACGTTGAGGGCCAGCTTGCCGGCCAGGTAGCGGCGCAGGAACGCGGCGACGAAGCGGACCGCGGCCAGCCCGATCAGCACGCTGATGAGGAACACGAGACGGTCGGTGCGGCCGGCGACGGCGTCGTTCACGCCCAGGCGGGTCAGGAGGGGGCCGATGGCCTCCAGTCCGGTGCCCAGGGCGGAGCTGATGACGACGGTGACGACGAGGGAGGGGTGCTGCCAGCAGGCGGCTGCCAGGCGGCGGACCCAGCCGATCGGGGGTTGGTTCGGGGTGGTTGTCGCGTTTGCTGCGGTAGGGGAGGGTTCGGCCACGATCCCAGGTTAGGCCGGCACCCTGTCGTGAACCGAACTGTTTGCCACGCCCCACGACAGAGGGGCCCGACTCGCGTCGGGCCCCTCTGTCGTTCCGTCGTGTCAGGTGATGTCGCGGCGCTGGTTGACCAGCATGCC